>JBELAS010000118.1:0-5277 GCA_049508615.1 Acidimicrobiales bacterium | reverse complement strand
GTGCGGGGCAATGTCCGCACCGCAGCCGCGGCCAAAGATGGAGAACTCGGCGATGCCGTGAAGGTGGCGATCCGCACCGGTGGCATCACCGGGCTTCTATGCGTGGGCCTCGGCCTTCTCGGCGCCACGGTGATCGTCTTCACGTTCCAGAACACCGCCACTGCGGTTCTTGTCGGTTTCGGCTTCGGGGCCTCGCTGCTTGCGCTGTTCATGCGTGTCGGCGGCGGCATCTATACCAAGGCGGCCGACGTGGGCGCCGACCTGGTCGGAAAGGTCGAGGTCGGAATCCCGGAGGATGACCCGCGAAATGCCGCCACCATCGCCGACAACGTGGGCGACAACGTGGGCGACTGCGCCGGCATGGCCGCAGACCTCTTCGAGTCCTACGTGATCACGATCATCGCCTCGATCATCCTCGGCTTCGCCGCGTTCAGGTCGCTCAGCCCCTCGTTCAGTGCTCACAGCGCTCGCGCGGTGGTCTTCCCCTTGATCGTGGCGGCGTTCGGCATCGTCGCCTCTGCCGTCGGCGTCTACGCGGTGCGGTCCAGGGCCCGTGACCGTACCGCGATGGCCGCCATCAACCGGGGCTTCTGGGCCGGGGCCGCCCTCACCGCCCTCGGCGCGGGGCTCGTCGCCGGCCTCTATCTCCACTACATGAAGGCCTTCTACGCCGTGCTCGTAGGTGTGGTGCTGACGTTGGTGCTGGTCCAGATCAGTGAGCACTTCACCTCCACCGAGCGAAATCCTGTCCGTGAGATCGCGGACGCGACACTCACGGGCCCGGCGACGACCGTGCTGAGCGGCATATCCGTCGGGCTCGAGTCAACGGTTTGGGCGATCCTCACGATCGCGATCGCGATCGCAGTGGCGGTGGGCATGGCTCACGGCAACATCGCGATAAGCCTCTATCTCGTGTCGTTGACCGGCATCGGCATGCTCTCCACGGCGGGGATGGTGGTGTCCCAGGACAGCTTCGGTCCGGTCTGCGACAATGCTGCCGGAATAGCGGAGATGTCCGAGGAGTTCACCGGCGACGCAGCTCGGGTCATGGTGAGCCTGGACGCGGTCGGCAACACCACGAAGGCCGTGACGAAGGGAGTGGCGATCGGATCCGCCGTCATCGCTGCAGTCTCGTTGTTCGGCTCGTTCGTCGAGACCATCGCCTCAGAGCTGAACCTGCACGCCACGGGATCCGCGCTGTTCCACCTCCCGCAGACTCAGATCAACGTGGCGAACCCGACCATATTCATCGGACTGCTGATCGGCGGGTCGATCGCGTTCTTGTTCTCCTCGTTGGCGATCCGGGCGGTGGGGCGCTCGGCTGGGACCGTGGTCCAAGAGGTGCGCCGCCAATTCCGCGAGCACCCTGGAATCATGGACTACACGGAGAAGCCCGAGTACGGACGGGTGATCGGCATATGCACCACCGCCGCGCAGCGTGAGCTCGTCACGCCGGCCCTCTTGGCGATCCTCAGCCCAGTCATCGTCGGTTTCGGCATCAACTACCTGGCTCTCGGCGCTTTCCTCGCCGCGGCGATCCTGACCGGCCAGCTCATGGCCGTGTTCCTCTCGAACGGCGGCGGGGCCTGGGACAACGCCAAGAAGTACATCGAGGACGGCCACCTGGGTGGGAAGGGATCCGAGGCCCACAAAGCGGCGGTCATAGGCGACACCGTGGGGGACCCCTTCAAGGACACCGCCGGTCCCGCCCTGAACCCGTTGATCAAGGTGATGAACCTGGTGTCGCTCTTGATCCTCCCGGTCGTGATCACCCTCCGGCACAACACCGGTGCCCGTATCGGCATCGCCGTCGTCGCCCTGGTGGTGCTGCTCGGTGCCATCGCCTTCTCCAAGCGCAAGACGGCCGGTGTCGGTGCCGGGGAGGCCTCCGAGCCGCCGGAGGCGCCCACAGAGAGTGAGCCTGCCGCCGCTGCGTTGGGTAGCTGAAGCAACGACTCAGCAGTCGGGCGGGCATACTCAGCTAACCGCGCCAGTTACTCCAGTTACAAGAGACCAGTTCCGAGAGGCGGCCGCTGACCCGAACGTGCCCTGACCGAAGGGCACCCATGCTCACCTGACCATGCCCACAGCCACCCGATCCACCTCCATCGGCGCCCGTGGCGCTGCGAAGCCCCTGGTGATCGTCGAGTCGCCGGCCAAGGCGCGCACGATCGGCGCGCTCTTGGGGCCGCAGTTCGTGGTCGAGTCCTCGGTCGGCCACATCCGTGACCTGCCCCGAAGGGCCGGCGAAGTCCCCGCCGCCTACAAGGGCGAGGATTGGGCCAGGCTCGGAGTAGACGTCGACAACGGCTTCAAGCCTCTCTACGTCATCGCCGCCGAGAAGAAGGACGTGGTGTCGCGCCTCAAGTCGCTGCTCAAGCAGGCGAGCGAACTCTACCTGGCCACGGACGAAGACCGCGAGGGGGAGTCGATCGCCTGGCACCTCACCGAGGTTCTTTCTCCCACGGTGCCGGTGAAGCGGATGGTGTTCCACGAAATCACCCCCGCAGCCATCGCCCGCGCGGTGGAGGACTGGCGTGAGCTCGACCGGCGGTTGGTCGACGCTCAGGAGGCCCGCCGCATCCTCGACCGTCTCTATGGCTACGAGGTCTCGCCCGTGCTGTGGAAGAAGGTGATGCCCCGCCTCTCGGCAGGACGCGTCCAGAGCGTGGCGACGCGAATGATCGTGGAGCGCGAGCGCGTCCGCATGCGCTTTCACGCTGCCAGCTGGTGGGACCTCGAGGGCACCTTCGAAGTGGTGGTGCCGGACGGGGCTACGGGCGTCGAAGGGGTCGCGAAGCCCGAGGACCGGCGACTGCGCGCCACGCTCGTCAGCGTTGGTGGCGTACCCGTGGCCACCGGACGGGACTTTTCCGATACGGGGGAGCTGAAGGGCCCGCGGCTCGTGCTGTTGGACGAGACGGCGGCCAGGGATCTGGCCCAGGGGCTCGAGGGGCGGCCGTTCCAGGTGCGATCGGTGACCGAGAAGCCCTACCGGCGCTCTCCCGCTCCGCCGTTCATGACCTCGACGCTCCAGCAAGAAGCAAGCCGCAAGCTCCGTTTCGGCGCGCAGCGCACGATGCAGGTGGCGCAGCGACTCTACGAGCAGGGCTGGATCACCTACATGCGTACCGACTCGACCTCGCTGTCGAACGAGGCGTTGGCCGCCGCCCGGCGCCAAGCCATCGAGCTCTACGGGGCGCAATTCGTACCCGAGCGTCCCCGCCGCTACGAGCGCAAGGTGAAGAACGCGCAGGAGGCTCACGAGGCGATCCGTCCCGCGGGTGATACGTTCCGCATCCCCGAACAGGCGGCGGCCAGTCTGCACGGCGACGCGCTGAAGCTCTACGACCTGATCTGGGAACGCACCGTGGCATCGCAGATGGCAGACGCCACCGGAACGAGCGCCCAGGTGCGCCTGGTGGGCACCCCGGCTGGAGCCTCCGGCAAGGCCGGTGAGGCCGAGTTCGCCGCTTCGGGGACGGTGATCACCTTCCCCGGCTTTCTGCGCGTCTATGTCGAGGGCTCAGACGACCCCGACGCTGAGGTCGCCGGCCGCGAAGTTCGCCTGCCCTCCTTGCGCGAGGGCGAAGCGCTCGAAGAGCGGGGGATAGAGCCGAAGTCGCATGCCACTCAGCCGTCGGCGCGCTACACCGAGGCCTCGTTGGTCAAGGCCCTCGAAGAGCTGGGTGTCGGTCGGCCTTCGACGTACGCGTCGATCCTCTCTACGATCCAGCAGCGCGGGTACGTGTGGAAGAAGGGCACGGCTCTCGTACCTTCGTTCACCGCCTTCGCCGTCGTGGGACTCCTGGAGCGGTACTTCGGTGACCTCGTGGACTACGGGTTTACCGCCGCTATGGAGGACGACCTTGACGCAATCGCCCAAGGTGACACCGAAGCGTTGCCATGGCTCACGCGCTTCTACTTCGGTGAGAGGGCGGACGGAGACGGGTCGCGCAGCGCGACCGGGAACAAGTCGGGCAGCGCGGACGGCGCGATCCGGGACGGGTCGGGCAGCGCGACCGGACCGAGCAGCTCTGCCAAGGCCAGCACGACAGCCCCGGCCACGAACGGGCGGGACCGCAGGGGGCTCAAGGCCGACGTCGCCTCGCACCTGGGACAGATCGACGCGCGCGAGGTGAACTCCATCCCTATCGGGACCGACGTCGAAGGTCGCCGGATCGTCGTGCGTGTAGGACGTTACGGCCCGTATCTTCAGCGCGGCGAAGAGCGAGCGAGAGTCCCCGAAGGCCTCGCTCCCGACGAGCTCACGATCGAGCGCGCAGAGGAGCTTCTGCAGGCTCCGTCGGGAGATCGCACCCTAGGCATCGATCCCGAGAGTGGCCTGGCGGTGCTCGTCCGAAGCGGCCGGTTCGGTCCTTACGTGCAGCTGGGCGAGATGGAGGGTCACGAGCGTCCCAGGACGTCCTCGTTGTTCAAGACGATGTCCCCTGACGCGCTGACCTTTTCCGAGGCACTCGCGCTGTTGAGCTTGCCGCGTGTGGTGGGCACCGACCCGGCATCGGGCGAGGAGATCCAAGCGTTGAACGGCCGTTTCGGCCCTTACCTGAAGAAGGGTCCCGACACGCGAAGCCTCGACGCGGAGGCACAGTTGTTCACGGTCTCCCTGGACGAGGCTCTGGACTTGTTCTCGCGGCCTAGGGCCCGCCGGGGGAGGGTCGCAACGGCACCGCTTCGCGAGCTGGGCCCGGACTCCGAGACCGGCCAGGAAATAGTGGTTCGCGTGGGCCGTTATGGGCCGTATGTGACCGACGGAACGACGAACGTGTCACTGCGAAAGGGCGATGAGCCCGAGTCGATCACTGCCGATCGCGCTGCAGAGCTGCTCGCAGAGCGCAGGGCGGCGGGCCCACCCGCCCGCAGGGCGCACCGCGCCGTCAAGGCGAAGAAGGCCACCAAGGCGAAGAAGGCCACCAAGGCGAAGAAGGCCACCAAGGTCAACAAGACTGCGAAGGTGACGAAGGTTGCGACGGCGACGGCGCCGACGGCGGTGAAAGCGATCAAGACCACCAAGACTGCGAAGACTGCGAGGATGGTGGGACAGGCAGGGAGGGCGAGCGCCGAGAATGCCGGCACCGAGCGGTCCGAGGCGCCCGGCGAGCCCGGAGCGATCTAACCCGGTGCAGGCATGCGCGGCCGGCTGATCGCACTCGAGGGCATCGACGGGTGCGGCAAGAGCACGCAGGCCAGGTTGCTCGCCCACCGTATCGGTGAGCCGAATGTCGTGCTCACCTCCGAGCCCGGTGCCACCACCCT
>JBELAS010000117.1:0-5285 GCA_049508615.1 Acidimicrobiales bacterium | reverse complement strand
ACTCGTGCTCCCACTGTCGACCGGCATGGAAGAGAGCCGGCGCGACGGGATCGAGACCATCGAAGGGATCAAGCGCATCAAGGCCGAGCTGCCCGGGGCGTTCACGATCGTGGGGCTCTCCAACGTGTCGTTCGGTCTCAACCCCGCCGCTCGTCAGGTGCTCAATTCGATGTTCCTGCACGAGTGTGTGGAGGCGGGGCTCGACGCGGCCATCGTTCACGCGGCACGGATCCTCCCCCTGTCGAAAATCGACGAGAAGGCCCGGGAGGTGTGTCTAGACCTCATCTACGATCGCCACCGCAAGGGATACGACCCGCTCACGGAGCTGCTCGCGATCTTCGAGGGGATCTCCACCGGGATCCTCACCCGTGAGGACCGCTCGGGCTGGAGCGTTGAGCGGCGGCTCGAGCAGCGCATCGTCGACGGGGACCGTGACGGGCTCCAAGCCGACCTCGAAGAGGCCCTTACGAACGAGCACGGACCGCTCGAGATCGTGAACGACATCCTGTTGGCC
This sequence comes from Acidimicrobiales bacterium, assembly GCA_049508615.1. GTDB lineage: Bacteria > Actinomycetota > Acidimicrobiia > Acidimicrobiales > UBA8190 > Bog-564. Next base: position 4,771 of record JBELAS010000117.1, on the reverse strand, counting down.
GGCATGAAGACCGTAGGTGACCTGTTCGCCTCCGGCGAGATGCAGCTTCCCTTCGTGCTCCAGTCGGCCGAGACGATGAAGTCCGCCGTGTCCTACCTCGAGCCGAAGATGGAGAAGGCCGACCGGGGCGGCAGGGGCACCATCGTCCTCGCCACTGTGAAGGGGGACGTGCACGACATCGGAAAGAACCTGGTCGACATCATCCTCACGAACAACGGCTACGAGGTCGTCAACCTCGGCATCAAGGTGGGCATCGGCGAGATCGTCCAGGCCGCTATGGATCGTGCCGCCGACGCGATCGGCATGAGCGGCTTGCTCGTGAAGTCGACCTTGATCATGCGCGAAAACCTCGAGGAGATGAACGCTCGCGGTCTCTCGCAGGTGCCGGTGCTGCTCGGTGGGGCCGCCCTGACGCGCACGTATGTCGAGCGTGACCTGCGCCAGGTCTACGAGGGGCGACTCTTCTACGGCAAAGATGCCTTCGAAGGGTTGCGGACGATGGATCGTTTGGTCGAGCTGAAGCTAACCGGTGAGGACGATCCTGCGTTTGGGCGAGAGCTCGGCGGGCGCAAGCTTCCACCACGCAAGAGCCAGCTCGCGGCCGCAGAGGCCGCGTCGGGTGCCGCGCGCCCGTCACGCTCGCCCGGGGTCGAGGCCGACAACCCGGTCTTCGTCCCGCCGTTCCTAGGCAGCCGAGTCGCCAAAGGCATACTGCTCGACGACATCGCCTCCTACCTGAACCTGACTGCGCTCTTCCGCAACCAGTGGGGATACAGGCCCGACAAGGCTGCAGCCGAGACCGACTCGGATTTCAAAGAGCGTGTCCGCGCCGTACTCCGCGACGAGCTCGACAAGGCGAAGGCCAAGGACCTGCTCGTTCCCCAAGTGGTGTGGGGCTACTTCGCCGCCAATTCTGACGACGACGATCTCGTGCTGTGGCAGGACGAGGCGCGCTCCTCGGAGCTCATGCGTTTCAACTTCCCCCGCCAGGCCACCGAGCCTTGGTTGTGTATCGCCGACTTCTTCCGACCGGTTGACTCGGGTGAGCTCGACTTCGCGGCTTTCTGTGTCGTCACGATGGGATCGAAGATCTCCGAGGAGACGGCCCGGCTGTTCGCCGAGAACCGCTACACCGACTACCTCCACCTTCACGGGCTCGGAGTCGAGATGGCCGAGGCACTCGCAGAGTTCTGGCACAGGCGCATACGCGAAGAATGGGGCTTCGCCGACGAGGACGGCCCTTCGTTGGCGGGGCTGTTCCGCCAGCAATACCGGGGCGGGCGCTACTCGTGGGGGTACCCGGCCTGCCCGGACCTCGAGGAGAACGCCAAGGTGGTGTCGCTCCTCGGCGGAGAACGCATCGGCGTGACAGTGAGCGAAGGCTTCCAGCTCCACCCCGAACAGACCACCGACGCCATCGTCTGCCACCATCCCAAGGCCAAGTACTTCATCGCTTGACAGCACCGCGACCCTCGCCGACCGGGGCACGACCTAGCAGCATCGATGACCTCCACGGCGGCTCCACAGATCCGCTCGACGTCCAGTTCTCGGCAGCGGGTCCCTCGATAGGCGGTGCCCTCAAAGAACGCACGCGCGCAGACAAGCAACGGGGCCGAGTGAGTCGGGCCGGCCCAATGCTCAAGAAGCGTGTGCCGAACGCGTGAAGCATGCTTCAGCGGCCGAAGCACCCGCCGCCTCACGAGCGTGGTAGCTCGAGCGAGTGAGCGGCGAAGATTGGACGTGGGCGAAACCGATGTCCTCGCCGATCTCACGGAGCCGTTCGAATTCCTCGGGCGTCCACCACCGGGCCACCGGCAGGTGAACCTGGGTCGGTCGTAGGTACTGCCCGAGCGTGACGATCTCTACCCCCACGGCGCGCAGGTCGGCCAGCGCCCCCACGACCTCTTCCTCACTCTCCCCCATGCCGAGGATCATGCCCGACTTGGTGACGAGCCCGGCATGCTTCGCGCGCGCCAGGACCGCAAGGCTGCGTGCGTAGCCTGCCGACGGACGAATTGCGCGCTGTAGACGCGCCACGGTCTCGAGATTGTGATTGAACACGTCCGGGCGCGAGCTCGTAATGACCGAGATCGCCTCGGGGTCGCCCTTGCAATCAGGCACCAGAACCTCTACGGCCGTGCCCGGGCAGCGGGCTCTGATCGCGTCGATGGTGGCTGCGAACGCTCCGGCGCCACCATCGGCAAGGTCGTCACGCGCTACCGCGGTCACTACCACGTGCTCGAGGCCCAGGCGCTCCACTGCCTCTGCCACGCGCTGAGGCTCGCGGGGGTCGAGTGCCAGTGGACGGCGGGTGTCGACGAGGCAGTACCCGCATGCACGCGTACAACGCTCCCCGTTGATCATGAAGGTCGCCGTTCCCTGCGCCCAGCACTCGAAAATGTTCGGGCAACCCGCCTCCTCGCACACGGTCACCAGGTCGAGGTCCTTTACCGTGCGCTGCAGCCCGAGGAATTCCCCATCCATGTGCGCGCTCACCCGGAGCCACAGGGGCTTACGCGAGGACAAGGCGAGTCCTTCATCGGGATCCACGCCGGCCTGACGAAGCCGGACCCGCAGCCGCTCACCTGGCACCGTCATTCGCCCCAGGCCCGCGACAGAGGAGGGCGGGCTCGGGGCTCTGTCACGGACACCGGAAGCACCAGGAACACAGTCCTGGCGCTCTGAGGCACCATCTCGTGCCCATCGGACCTGAGCATGTCTCACAAGCACGTCAACTACCTCTTGCATCGAGGCCTGGACCCCCTCGGCTGACATGGAGGTCACTCCTTTGCCGGAGATGCCGCATGGCACGATGCGATCGAACCAACCCAGATCGGGGTCCACGTTCAAAGCGAGGCCGTGCATCGAACGGCCCCTGGTGACCCGAACACCAACGGCACAGATCTTTCGCACGGCGCCACCCCCGACGTCCAGCCACACCCCCGGATATCCCGGCAGGCGACAAGTGACGAGCTGGAACTCTGCGAGCGTGTCGATCACGACCTGTTCGACGCCGTGGACATGAGCCGGAACCGCGCCCGGGCCCATGGGCACGTCCAGAATCGGATAGGCAACGAGCTGTCCGGGTCCGTGGTAGGTGATGTCGCCGCCGCGGTCGGTGCGCACGAGCTGGGCGCCAACCGTCACCGGGTCCACCAGCACGTGCGACGGGTCGCCCCGTACACCAAGAGTGAAGACATGGGGATGCTCGAGCAGTAGCAGATGGTCGTCCGAGCTGCCGGCATGAAGAGCACGCTGGAGGACGTAGGCCTCCTCGTAGGGGACGCGGCCGAGCCACCGGACCCGGAGCACCCGGGCGCCCTTGCTTCTTAGCGTCACCTCTCTCAGAGCTCGGCGCTCCAGTCGTGGGTGGCGAGCAGCTGGACGACGCGCGCCACGAACGCAGCCGCGTAAGCGCCGTCGACCGCCCGGGAGTCCCACGACAGGCATAGCAACCCGATCGAGTGGATTGCGATGGCCTCGCTGCCGTCGTCCTGTGCCACCACGACCGGTCGGCGTTTCACCGCGTCGATAGAGAGGATTGCGACCTGGGGCTGGTAGATCACGGGGACGGTGAGGAGCGTCCCGAACGATCCCGCGTTCGTGATCGAGAACGTGCCTCCCGAGATGTCGTCGGCGCTCAGCTTCTTGCTCCGGGCGCGGTCCGAGAGGTCGCGCATCCTGCACGCCATACCCCGCAACGTGAGTCCTTCGGCCCGCTGCACGACCGGGACGATCAGCCCCTGGTGATCGAGATCGACGGCGATCCCCACGTTGAGCTCATGGTGCACGATCAGCGCATCATCCCCCACCGACGAATTCAGGTTCGGCCATTCCTTGAGAGCCTCTACCGTGGCGCGGGCCACGAACGGGAGATAGGTGAGCGAGAAGCCCTCTTCGGCCTTGAACTGCCGACCATGCGAGCCACGTACTCGCTCGACCTGCTCGTAGTCGGCCTCGAGCACCACCTGGGAGTGAGCGGATGTTGCTTTGGAACGCACCATGTGCTCGGCCGTGCGTCGCCGGATGTTCGTGAAGGGGACGATCTCGTCGGTTCCAGCAAGTGGGACAGGCCGCGGTTCGGCTCCAAGAGACGCGCCGGCCGAAGCGAGCACACCGGCCTCCCGCCTCGCATCGATCACCCCCTGCACGTCAGAACGGGTGAGCCTTCCGCCAAGCCCCGTGCCCGGGACCTCCGAGGGATCGAGCCCGTGCTCGTCGAGAAGGCGCCGCACCACCGGGGAGAAGATCCGGCTGGGAGGCGGTCGCACACCATCGGGCGCGTCAGCCGGCTCCGTAGCCGCGGCCGCAGGAGCCCGCCCGGCCGTTGGCGGCTCTCGCGGCTCGGCCGATGCGGTGGGCGGCTCGGAGGGGGCGAGCGCTTCGGACAGTGCGCCAGGCGCACCGGCTTCGCTCACCACCACAGCGAGCACGGTTCCCACGTCGACCGTCTCGCCCTCCGCCACGAGGATCTCGGACAGCACTCCCACGGCCGGCGATGGAACCTCGGAGTCGACCTTGTCCGTCGAGACCTCGAACAGCGGCTCGTCGCGCTCCACGTTCTCGCCGACGGCCTTGAGCCACTTCGTGACGGTGCCCTCCGTCACAGTCTCGCCGAGCTGGGGCATGACCACGTCAGTCAACGTGCAATCTCCGAACAGATGAGTCAGCCCTCGCCAACATTATCCAATACCTGCCTCTACCTGCGACTATATTCTCGATGTCCGCCAGTTTTGCCGTCGGTTGCGGGACGTTCCGTCGCCCGACCTGT
>JBELAS010000116.1:0-5326 GCA_049508615.1 Acidimicrobiales bacterium | reverse complement strand
CATAAGTAACAAACAAACCCAACACGACCCTCATAAGATCTCACTATCGATCCTTCGGGCAGCGAAACCACCTGCGAGAGGGTGTGGGCTTCCGTGGCTCGGCCACCTTCTCCAGGTCACCGAAGACCTGCTCCCTGGTCGGGATCGAGATTTCGTGGCCCTTCGGCGTGTACTGCGTGGATCCTCTCAGCTCTCGTGGCATCTGGTTCCAAGGTTAGCCCTACGAACGATTTCGATAGCGCCCGGTGGAAACGGCGCTTCGACCCTCGGAAACCTTGCCGTGTTTTACAACCAAGACAAACACGGGACGACCGAGCCGGTCTTCGCTCGCCGCGAATCGGCCCAGATCACTTTCTCGAATTCGCGGGACTGCACACTGAGTCGCACACCCAGCCTGTGGGAAAACCGGATGCCCCGATCAGGAGGTCGGGGATTCGAGTTCTCCCATCTCCGTCAGTCTTGGACCATCCGGCGGGTACCTCCGAGCGGGTGACTCCCGAGCGGACACCTCCGAGGGTGTTATTTAACGGATACACACACCTCGGAGAGCTCCGAGGAAATCACAAACTTCCCAGAACCAGGTGAGTACCGCGAATAGGTCGACCCGGTGTGGCGACCTCACCGTCGGGGGTGACATCGGTGCCTGCGCGTACCGGCACCGCCACAGTACCGACACGGACATACATCAGGGACCCAGTGCCCCCGCGCCGACTACCGGACCCCTGAGTGGTGTTTGGCCTTTCTCAGGCGGTCGCGTCGGTGTAGAACTCGGACGATCCGACGAGGTTTGCTATGACCGACTCGTTGGAGGCACCGCCGTTCAGCTGGGCGACCCAGTACGCGAGCCCACTTGAGTCGGGGGCGCGCCCCAAGAAGGTCTCGTAGTAGCTCTGCACGAGGTCGCCTCTGTACTCGGTCGAGCCGAGGATCGAGGCTGCAACGGCGGTTCGGGGCGTTCCCGAAGAGAGCTCGTTCTCCCAGTACGCGAGCCCACTTGAGTCGGGGAAACGACTGAGCAGGTGGTCGTAGGCGGAGCAGACGAACTCGCCGTTGCCTGTGTACCCTGAGTACCCGTACCCTGAGTAGCCGAAGCCGCAGCTGGCGATGGTTCGGTTGTTCACGCTGGCAAGCGCAGTGGTGATTCCGCCAGTGATTACCAAGAGCGCGAGAATCACAAGGATCGGGCGCCGACGGATCTTGATCCAGGTTCTCGTAGCCGTCTCTCGAGTCCTCTCCACCAGGCCCCTCCTTCGTGTCCTCTGTCCGGCGACAACCCGCGTAAACCTAAAAGACCGCGCAGGTCAGCCAAGAGGCATTCTTGCAGCCAGATGCACAATTGTCAACTGTTCATCAACTGTTCGAGACCAGGACCGAGAGGGTTTCCACCTTCCTCATCGCGGGCTTCCTCGTGGGCCACGGACGCGTCTGCGGACCCGGGCGGCCGCGACCAGGGCGCTCAGTAGCACGAAGGCCGTGCCCGAGATGATGTAGCCGAGGCTGGTCGGGCCCCACGGGGTGAACCGAGCGATCCCGCCGCCCCGGCCGACCCGGAAGAGCAGCGTCCCCGTCGCGGATTGGCGTGCCGCATGGCCGTCGAGCTCCCATCCTTGCTGGTAGGTGGCATCGAGAGACACAGGGCCCGGCGGGCCTGGACCGATGGCGTAGGCGACCGGCGAGATCTGTCGGATGACCCTCTTGCCGGCGGATTGGCCTACGCCGGCGTAGGAGGTGTTGTGCCAGACCTCGAGGTTGGCCGAGTCCATCACGAGCCGGAGGTCGGGTTGTGTGGCTACCCATGAGTAGCTCCGCCAGTCCACCGTCTTGGCCAGCACCACGAACTGCACGCCTAGCGGAACCACCAGGGTGCCGAAGTCGTGGATCGTTGGGCCCAGGGCGAACAGGTGCTCCAGATATGCCGACCGGGGGGAGGTGGAGGTGGTCTCGATCCCGGCCGCCTCCACGTTGTCCCCCGAGATCACGCTCCGCCGGAAGGAAGCCGGTGCCGGGTTGGCGATCACCCTTTCATCGGTGAAGGGAAAGGCCAGATAGAGATGCCAGGGAAGGAAGAGGATCTGGCCAGGGCCGTCGCCCATGAGCGTGTCTGCCGCCTGCCATGAGGGCGGCAGGTGGCTCGGGGCGATCTGACCGGCGAGCCCGTCGAAGATCGTGGGCGTGTACGCGAGCGGTAGTAACACAGCCAGTGTTGCGGCCCCCACCGTTCGTCCGTCGAGACGAAGCCGCCCCACCGGCCCGGCGAGCCGCTCTACACCCCAGCCGAAAAAGACGGCGTAGGTCAGCGCGGTGAGCATGAGGAACTTCTGCGGCTCGCGCATCACCGCGAAGAACGGGACGTGGAAGTACGCCCATCGGAACAGCGGCCCGGTCGGACCACGGTCCCCGAGAGCGAGGAAGTACCCGGCGATGCCGATGATGAGGAATGCTGCCGGCGTTCGACGGCTCGGCGTGCCTTCGCCTCGTGTCGGACCCGAGCCCTGACCGATCCGTAGCCGGGCGGCGGCTCCGACGCCGGCGACGAAGAGCAGGGCCAGGAGCAAGAACGGCCAGCCCGCTACGACGTCCTTCGGTAGTGTCGGTCCCGGTCCTAGGCGCCAGAACCCATACAGCCCGAGCACGTTTGCGAACAGGCCCAGATGCGGGTCGCCTGTGGTGTGGTAGAGGACGAGGTCGCTGTTCGTCCCGGTGCTCACGGAGAGCTGAGTCGCCATGTGGGGGAGCAGGATGTACGTGCTCAACAGGGCGAAGGTCGCCCCGACGGCGACCAGCCGGCCGACAGAGGCGACGCGGGTCGAGCGATGAGCGAGCCAGACCGCCACCAGGACGACCCCGTAGATCCAGGTGAAATGCGGGCTGAGCGCAGTCAGCACGGCCCACCACAGAGCCGGTGTCGGCATCCACCAGTTGCCCGATTCGACGAAGCGGAGGGCGCTCGTCACGGCAAACGGGAGGAGTGCGTAACCGAACAGCAAGGCGAGGTGGCCCGCGTAGATGCGCTGGAAGACGAAGGGGTTGACCGCGTACATCGTCCCTGCCGCCACACGTGACCATTGGGAGCGGCCTGCGAGCCGTCCTGCTGCGACCGTGGCGATCGGGAAGAACACCAACATGGGTAGCCAGGTCGCTGCTCCGCCGAGCAGGTGGCCGAGCAGAGTCAATACCACGGACGCGAGAACGCCGGTGGTGAGGCCGCCGTTGAGGCCGAGCGCCGCTGGGGTCGCGACGGCGGCATGAGGACCGAGGGACCAGTCGAGTAGAAGGAGCCTGCCGTGCCCAAAGAAGGGGAGGCACACGCCGACCGTCAGCACCGTGCCAACGACCAGGCAAGGCAGATCTGCGCGCCAGTCGCGTTGGCGGTTCGACTCGACCAGGGTCCCCTGCGTGAGGCGGTTGGATCCGTCGCCCGCCCGCAACGGCGCGGTCTCTGCCGATACTGCGACGGTCTTCATACCGCGTTACTCTGACACGCTCAGTGGTTCCTGGGGGACACCTGGAGGTTCGTTTCGTGCCAGCCCAGCTGTCCTTCGGATCAGATCAGCGGACAAGCCACATGACGACTTCTGCGCGAGTTGGATACCCTGGGCCACCCCGATTGTCGGCAGGGCGCGCAAGATCGGGACAATACTGGGGTCGGCACGACGCGAGGAGGGCAAGGCGATTTCAGCTCTGATTCGCATCGGGCGAAGACCCTGGTCAGCGTTGAGCGGAAGCGGCGGCTTGACATTCTTCGCGGCATCGGTCGTCGCCAACCTGTCCAATTTCTTCTTCCACGTGGTGATGAGCCGGTTGCTCGGTCCCGCCAGCTACGGAGCACTCGGCTCACTCTTGGGAATCGTGACCGTTGTGACCTTGGCTGTAGCCGCGTTGCAGGCCGCGATCACACAAACCGTCGCGGAGCGACGAAGTTCGGGTAACCCCGGCGGCGACCACCTGTCGCTGCAGACACCTTTCCTGCGGACGGCACTGGTCGCGGTAGCCTGTGTTGTCGTCATCGGTGTCATCTCTCCGGTACTCGACAGCTTTCTCCACCTCTCTTCGCCGACGCCGGTCGTGTTCTTCGGCTTGTTCGTGGCCCTGAGCGTCCTGGCGCTGTACCCGCAGGGCGTACTGTTGGGCCGCCTTCGCTTTCGGACTGTCGCTGTCGCGCTGTTCGCCGGTGCGGGCATGCGTTTTGTCAGCGGTGTCGTATTCGTGGAGATCGGTCTGGGTCTGAATGGTGCTGTGGTTTCGAGCGTGGTCAACGGCGTCGTCGTGCTGGCCATTCTTGTTTGGCCTCTCCGCCACGAACTCTTCGGTCGGAGCGGAGGAGTCAAGCTGGGGCTGGCCTTTCGGACTGCCAGCCTTGCCGTCCTGGCGCTCGGCGGGGCATCGGCATTCGTCGGTGTCGACTCGTTCCTCGCACGTCACTACCTGAGTCGCGTCGCTTCGGGCTACTACGTAGCAGGCGCAACAGCTGCTCGAATCGCGTTGTTTCTCCCACAGGCGGTGACTCTCCTGGCATTCCCCCGATTCGCGGCCTCCCGAGGATCGGGTGTTGAAGCTAGGCGACTGCTCACGAGCGCTCTGGCGGCAGTCGCCGTGTTGAGTGGTGTGGCCGCGCTGGTCCTCCTGTCGATCCCGCACGTCGTGATTTCGATCCTGTTTGGGCCGCGCTATACGCCGGCGGCGAGCGTCCTCGGAATCCTGAGCGTCGCTGCCGCCGGTGTCGGAATGACCAGCGTCCTCGTGTACTTCCATCTTGCACGACGCTCGACGTTGGCTACTGCGAGCTGGCTCGGGGTAGCAGTGGCAGCAATACTCATTAGCAAGTGGCACTCCGGCATGAGATCCCTCGCATGGATCATGCTCGGCGTGACGGCCACGATCTTGCTGGGACTGTTGGCGGCAGCGCTCGCCCAGCCGGCCCGCCGCCGCACACAAGACATAACGAAGAGCAATCTCTTGCGGTTGACCGACACCGAGACGATGGATCTCACGGTGGTCGTGCCCTATTACAATCCAGGTGATCGTCTTCGCTCCACTGTGGAGGACTTGATCCGGACGCTTCGAGCAGTTGGGATGAGCTTCGAAATCATCACAGTCTCCGACGGCTCCACCGATGGCAGTGAAGCTTGCTTGGCTGGACTCGATTATGAGTTCCTCCGATCGGTGAAGTTGAAGGCCAACCAAGGCAAGGGGGAGGCCCTGCGTGTCGGACTCGCCATGGGCAGAGGGCGCTACCTCGGTTTTATTGATGGCGACGGAGACCTTCCCGGAACGCAAGTCGCGTCGTTCGTTTCCCTCATTCGTTCGCACCATCCCGATATCATCC
>JBELAS010000115.1:0-6525 GCA_049508615.1 Acidimicrobiales bacterium | reverse complement strand
CACCGTCGCGTCCGCCGCCAGGAGGAGATCATATGGTTGCGGGTACAAGGCTTCGGCCGGGTGGTGTCCTTGCTGCCTTCACCTCACAACCTCGCGGCGTACGACGAGGGCGAGCTTGCCTGGTCGCATTTCCCCCTGGGTCCGGGTGGTGAGACAGCCGAGGTCCTGGCCAACCTCTACGGCCAGCTCGACGGCTGGCTGGGCTCGGGCGAGTGCGTGCTGGTCCACCAGGAGGAGCTCGGCGACCGGGTCATGGGAGTGGTAGCCGGGTACCTGTTGTGGTGTCACCGCCTCCCCGGTGGTCCTCAGGCCATCGCTGTCACAGAGCGCCTGGTCGGCCGGCAGATAGGTCCACAGGGGCGAGATCTCGTCGCCGAGGTGGTCGCGATCGGCTCGGCGAGTCCCCACGCCGGCCGAACTTCCGGCCAGGGTGATTCTCCGAGTCCCGCTCCAGGGAGACCGGACGCCACACACGCCTCCGAGATCCCCGTCGACGACAGATCAGACGGTGTCGACGGTGGTGGGGCGGTCGGGCATCCTGATGAAACCGACGAAGACCGAGGGGATCTCGGCGCGTAAAGGGGGAGCCAGGTGGAAGGCGATCGCATCGAGCTGCGCGGGTTGAGGGTCTTCGGCACCCACGGGTTGCTCGAGACAGAGCGGAGCTCACCGCAACCTTTCGAGATCGACCTGGACATCGTTGTCGACACCGAGACCGCTGCGGACAGCGACGATCTCGCCGACACCGCTGACTATTCGGGCGCGGCCGACGTGGTGGCCGCGGTCATCGCCGGGCCACCGCGGCGCCTGATGGAGTCCCTGGCGGGCACGATCGCAACCGGGATCCTGCACGACCCGCACGTTTGCGCGGTGACGGTGGGGCTCAGGAAGCTAAGCCCGCCGTTGCCTCACGACATCGACTCCGCCGGGGTGCGCGTGACCCGTTCCCGGCATTAGCTCTCTGCGATGGCACGTGCCTTCCTCGGGCTCGGCTCGAACATGGGGGACCGGCGCGCGCAACTGCGGACCGCGATCTCCGAGCTGCCCGACGTCGTGGCTGTCTCCGCATTGTATGAAACCGAGCCACTCGGCGGGCCGCCGGGGCAGGGACCGTATCTGAACGCGGTGGTCGAGCTCGACACCGATCTCTCACCGAGACAGCTGCTCGAGTTGGGCAAGGCGCTCGAAGTGGCGGCCGGGCGCGTGCGGGGCGTGCGGTGGGGCCCGCGCCCACTCGACGTCGACGTGCTGTTGGTCGGTGATCAGGTGGTGGACTCAGACGACCTCGTGGTGCCGCATCCACGAATGTGGGAGCGCCGGTTCGTGCTTGTTCCACTGTCAGACCTCGCTCCCGAGCTGGTCCCGCCCGAGCTGGCGGAACGAGCTGGTGGAGAGGTGAAAGAGCTCGGTAGCCCGGCCACATAGCGCACACGTGGCAAGGCCGGGCGACGTGGGCGATGGCCCTGACAGCGTGCTTCGGCCATCGTGCTCGGGGGGCTGGCGCCGAGCACGACAGGTGCTCTCCCCCGTTACCGTTATCGGTCGGCGCCGGCTAGAATAATGTTGAAGTGATCTGATCGCCTGACGCGACCGGCACCCGATAGGGGCTGGAGCGCAGAGAGGGGTCTGGTGACGACTCTTAGGCTGATCGGCCCTGGCCGGGCCGGTCGCTCGCTGGCTGCGGCGCTCGCCGACGCGGGTTGCGACGTCCGTGGGGTCCTGGCGCGCGGTGACGACGTCTCTGGCGCTGCGCGCGGGGTGGACGTGCTCATCCTGGCCACGCCCGACGCGGTACTGCGGTCGGTCGCCGCCGCGATCACACCTGTTCCCAGCACGGTGGTCATGCACCTGTCGGGCGCGCTCGGGCTGGACGTGCTCGCACCTCATTCGCGCCGAGCCTCGCTGCACCCGCTCGTGCCACTCCCCACGCCCGAGGTGGGCCGGATCCGCCTTCGTGGCGGAGTGACATTTGCCGTTGCCGGCGACCAGGTCGCCACGAGGCTCGCGCACCTCCTCGGGGGGTGGCCGGTGGTCGTCGACGACGAGCATCGCGCCGCGTACCACGCGGCCGCCTGCATCGCCTCGAACCATCTGGTCGCTCTGCTCGGGCAGGCCGAGCGCGTTGCCGCGTCGGCCGGTGTGGGACTAGAAGCTGTCTTGGGGCTGGCCCGTGCCGCCCTCGATGATGTTGCCGAGCTCGGCCCGGCAGGGGCGCTCACCGGACCTGCCGCCCGGGGCGATGCGGCGACCATCGCCTGCCACAGGGCCGCACTCGCCTTCGAGGAGCTGCCCGGCTACGACGCCGGTGTCGCCCTCGCCAGACGCCTGTCCGCAGAGCGCAGCGTCGAGGCCGTGCCGTGCGCGTGATCAATTCCGCACGCGGATTTGCCGAGGCTCTCGAGGCCGAACGCGCATGCGGGCGGCGGGTGGGCCTGGTCCCGACCATGGGCGCGCTGCATTCAGGTCATCGTTCGCTCATTGAGAGGGCGGCGGCGGAGTGCGACGTAGTCGCGCTCACCTTGTTCGTGAACCCGCTGCAGTTCAGCGATCCCTCCGATCTCGCCGCGTATCCGCGTGATGTCGAAAGCGACGTGCGCGAGGCCGAGGCTGCGGGTGCCACAATTGTGTTCGCCCCTGCCGTGGAAGAGATGTATTCCGGACACCCGGCGCCGCCGTCGACGTCCGTGCATGTTCGGGGGGTGAGCGAAGGACTCGAGGGTGTCTCGCGCCCGGGTCACTTCGACGGGGTGGCCACCGTGGTCGCCAAGCTCTTTGCCCTAGCGGGACACTGCCGAGCCTATTTTGGCGAGAAGGACTTCCAGCAACTGGCGGTGGTGCGGGCGCTCACCGAGGATCTTTGCTTTCCCGTGCAGATCGTGGCTTGTCCCACCGTGCGTGGAGCCGACGGTCTCGCCCTGTCGAGCCGTAACGCGCGCCTGTCCACTGCCGAGCGCCGCGCTGCCCTCTCGCTGAACCGCGGTCTTCGGGCCGGGCTCGGTGCCCTGCAGGCCGGTGAACGTGACCTCGATGTCGTGCGTGACCTGATGCGCGCCGAGATGACGGCTGAGCCGCTGGTCCACTTCGACTACGCCGAGGTCGTAGACGCGCGCACGCTCTGCCGTCCGGCAGTCGCGGCCGGTGAGCTGCGTCTGCTGGTAGCCGCGACGATAGGGGCTGTTCGTCTCATCGACAACGATGGCGTAGTGCTCGAATTCGTATCGAAGGAGCGACGCCTGGTACCGGCCGGCACTGTGGTGGGCACTGGAAAGGAGCGCTGAAGGGAATGCGACGACGCATGATGAAGTCCAAGATCCACCGGGCAATTGTGACCGACGCGAACCTCGACTACGTTGGATCGATCAGCCTCGATCCCGAGCTCATGCGTCTTGGAGACATCCTCGAGTACGAGCAGGTCGCGGTGCTCGACATCGACAACGGCACTCGTTTGGAGACCTATGCGATCGCAGGTGAACCGGGTGAGGTCTGCCTGAACGGCGCAGCTGCCAGGCTGGTGCACAGAGGTGACAAGGTGATCGTCATCACCTACGCCGACTACGAAGAGGTGGAGCTCGAGACCTTCGTCCCGAAGATCGTGCACGTCGACTCCTCCAACACGCCCGTGGACGTGGTTGGCGCGCAGCTCGAGGCGGAGCTGAGCCGGATCACGAGCGGCTGACGGGGCTCCCGGCGATGGGCCGGAGCTGCGCACAGCTCGACGTCCTGGTGCTCGGTTCCGGTGTGGCTGGGCTGTCGGCGGTTGTGCGGCTGGCTGACGCGCCCGGCATGCGTGTCGGCGTGCTCACGAAGGCCGAGCTGTCCCAGTCCGCCACTCGCTGGGCCCAAGGTGGAGTGGCAGCCGTGCTTGGAGGGGACGAGGACTCCACCGACCTGCATCTCGCCGATACCCTGGCAGCGGGGGCGGGGCTCTGCGACACCGGCGCGGTGAGGCTCTTGGTGGACGAGGGCCCGAGGCGCGTGAGCGAGCTGATCGCACTGGGCGCGGTGTTCGACCGCGAGGCGGGCGGCGGGCTGGCCCGTGCTCGTGAGGGCGGGCACTCCACGGCGCGCGTCCTTCACGCGGGCGGGGCTGCGACGGGGGCCGAGGTCGAACGGGCTCTGGTCTCTGCCGTAGAGCGCACCGCAGCTGCCGTCCTCGAATGTTGGTTCGCGCTCGACTTGATCATCGAGAGTGACAGATGCGTCGGGGTCACCGCGCTCGATGACGAAGGGCGCCGGCGAGAAGTACGGGCCCGGCACGTCGTGCTCGCCACGGGCGGCGCGGGACAACTCTACGCCGTGACCACCAACCCGACCGAAGCCACCGGCGACGGTATAGCCATGGCGCTTCGTGCGGGTGTGCCCGTGGCAGATGTCGAGTTCTTCCAGTTCCACCCCACCGCTCTGCACCACCCCGCCATGCCCCGCCCGCTTCTGTCCGAGGCGCTTCGAGGCCACGGAGCGTTGCTTCGTGATGCAGCGGGCGAGCGCTTCGTCGACGAGCTCGCGCCGCGCGACGTCGTGAGCCGCGCGATGGCCGACCGTATGTCGGCACAGGGCGTGGACCATATGTGGCTGGACGCCACCGGGCTCGGGGCGTTCGCCGAGCGCTTCCCCACCCTTGTCGCCTCGTTGCGCGACGCCGGGCTCGATCCCTCGGTCGACTGGCTGCCGATTGCCCCGGCCGCCCACTACCTCTCCGGTGGCGTGGTGACCGACCTCGACGGCGCCAGCGCTCTGGCGGGACTGTGGGCAGCGGGCGAGACCGCATGCACCGGTGTTCACGGCGCCAACCGCCTGGCGTCGAACTCGTTGCTCGAGGGGATGGTGTTCGGGGCCCGCTTGGCGGAGGCCATCGAAGCGGGCCGCGACGGTCCGGTGGCAAGCGGAGCCATGCGAGCGGTGCTCGCGACGAACGGTGCGCCCGCGGGCGCCGACGTTTCGCTAGCGGGCCGTGGCGAGGCCCCCGTGGAGGGTGACCGCCGGCCGGCGGCGGACGACGAGGCTCCGGTGACGGAGATCAGGTGCACCGACCTGTGGGACCTTGCGGTGCCCGCGTGGTACGTCGAGCCCCCTCGCGGCGCGTTCGAGAAAGGCGAGGAGGTCCTTGCAGGCGCGGACGCCGGCACTCTCGACGATGGCCTCGGCACCGACGTGAGAAAGATGCGAGAACGGCTGCAAGTGGCGATGACCGAGGGGGCGGGCGTGTTGTGCTCCTCGCAGTCCCTTGACCGGGCTGCCGCCTGCGTGAAAGACGTGCGCGCCCAGCTGTGCGGTGTCTCAGGCGGCCGCGAGACCGGAGAGCTGGCGGCCGTGCGAACCGAGACCAGAGGGGCTCACGCCCGCCGCGAGCACCCCGAGCCCCTTCCCCAGTGGCGCCGTCGCCTGCTGCATCGTCGCCCGCCGGGCAAGGTGCGCGCCAGCTCCGGAGCCCGGCCATGACACGCGAAGCCGAAGCCGTCAGCTCGGTGCCACCGGGCTGTGTGGATCCGCCGCTCGTGGCGGTGAGAGAGGCCGTGGCCCGGGCACTCGCCGAGGACGTGCTACCCCTCGGTGACCTGACCGCGTCGCTCGTGCCCGAGAGCTCGACGGCGCACGCCGCGTTCGTCGTGCGCGCCGAGGGTGTCGTTGCGGGAAGGCTCTGTGCCATTGAAGCCTTTGCACAGGTGGACCCCGGGCTGATTGTGGACTGGCATCTTCCCGACGGCAGCAAGGTGCGTCGCGGGACAGTCGTCGCAGAGGTGTCGGGCCGGATGCGCTCGGTTCTCACGGCCGAGCGCACGGCGCTGAACTTCCTGTGCCACCTCTCGGGCGTAGCCACCATCGCCCGGCGCTACGTCGAGGTCGTCTGTGCGGCCAATCCCGTCACGCGCGTTCTAGACACACGAAAGACGATGCCCGGCCTGCGCGCGCTCGAGAAGGCGGCCGTGCGCGCAGGGGGAGCGTGGAACCACCGCGGAAACCTGTCAGAGGCGGTTCTCGTGAAGGACAACCACCTCGGCGGGCTCGGCATCGCCGGGGCGGTGGCCCTGGCGCACGAGCGGTGGGCGGGACGCCTGGTCGAGGTCGAGTGTGACCGGGCCGACCAGGTGACAGAGGCGCTGTCTGCCGGTGCCTCGGCGGTGCTCCTCGACAACATGGCCCCCGACGAGGTGGCGCGCTGTGTCGCGCTGGTGCACGAGGGCGCCGAGCCTGGCACGATACTGGTGGAGGTATCGGGAGGGGTGAGCCTCGAAACTGCTCCCGCGTACGCGCGTGCTGGTGCCGACCTGATCTCGGTCGGTGCTCTCACGCATTCCGCTCCCGTGCTCGACATCGGCCTCGATTTGATCGACAGCCATGGCAATGGCACGAAGTCAGCTCTTGGAGAGCGCTAGTGCTGCTCGCCATCGACGTGGGGAACACCGAAACGGTGGTAGGCCTGTTCAGCCTTGCTCCGGGGGACGGTCCACCTTCGCAGAGCCGAGCCGCGCCGCCGGTCCCACCCGAGCCTGCAGGGCTCTCGCACCACTGGCGGTTGTCGACCGT
>JBELAS010000114.1:0-5348 GCA_049508615.1 Acidimicrobiales bacterium | reverse complement strand
ACAGGGGTGATCACCAACGCGGTGAGCGGCGGGTGACCGGCGTCGGGGCCGTGCGAGAAGATGACGGGGAAGAACTGGCCCCGCGACAACAAGAAGCCCTGTAGCTCGTACCAGCCGGCGTCGTAGAACTTGGTGTCCGTGTGGCGCGTGACCAACAGCACGTAGAGCACTCGCCACACCATCCCCGCGCTGAAGATCAACCCGAGACCCACCACGAAGCGTCGACGTTCGCCCCGGCGAGAGCCGTGCTTCTCGCCAGACGCCGCGGACTCCGACACCGCCGTCGGCGATGACCCGGCGGGCCTTTCTCGGGGTCCTTCGGACATGAGCGACCTTCATTGTGCTCGGCGATCGTGGCGGACGTCGATGTGGTGGGAGAACGCGACCGCGGCGCGAAAGCTCATCACCTTCCCTGCGGCACCGGTGGGATCCGAACGTCTCCCTCTTCGGGGGCCATTGGCGACGCATAGTGGTCAAAAGACCTGCTCAGGTGAGATAGTGAGCTGCCGATACTCTTTGTGTGCCCCACACCACGAAGAGTGCGTACGACCAAGCCGGCGATCGTCGAACCACGATAACGCTAGGCAGACCCAGCTGGCGACGAGTGGGCCTGCTGGTCGGCGCCGGAGCCCTGGGTGTGGTGGCCACGCTGGGCGTCGTTCCGAAGCAGGTGGCGGACGCCACGTCCTCGGCCGCCGGCAGGCTCAGCTTCGTGGTCGGCCACGAGCGCTCGTGGATGGACGGCCCTTCCTCCACGACGACGCTCCCGGTGCCCACCAGCACCACCGTGCCTGCGCCCGCCCCGGCCAGGCCTCCTGCGCCCGCCCCGGTGCCAAGAAGCACCACGGTGCCGCGCTCTGTGCCGGCACCCGCCCCTGTGCCTCAACAGACCGCAGCTAGCGGGATGCTCCCGCCGCAGAACCCGTCTGCGAGCATCGCGCCGCAGCCGAATTTCTTTCAGATCTGCTCGGGCTCGCAGTACGACGACTCGAGCGCATGCGTGGAGGCGACACTCGCCGCGATCGCGAACGCCCGCCAGGACGAAGGGCTGCCGGCGATGGCCCTCCCGGGCAACTGGACGAGCCTCTCACCCGAGCAGCAGCTCTTCGTCGCCACGAACCTCGAGCGTACCGCGCGGGGCCTTCCCGCGATGAACGCCATGGCCTCCTCGCTCGACCAGGCGGCCGAAGCTGCAGCGGCGGCGAACCAGGACCCGTCCCCGCCGCCGGGTTTCGGCTTTCGCGTATGGGGCGCGAACTGGGCAGGAGGGGTGGGCAACCCGCTCGAGGCGATCTACTTCTGGATGTACGACGACGGTCCGGGCTCCTCGAACCTCGACTGCACCGCCGCCGACAGCTCCGGATGCTGGGGACATCGCGACAACGTCCTGCTGCAGATGTCATGGGAGAACTGCGTGATGGGCACCGGGTACGCCAGCAGCACCTACCGCGGTACGCCGAGCTGGGCCGAGCTGCTTGTGGAGGCGACCGCCCCGGCGTCCGTGGACTTCACCTGGCAGCAGCAATAGCTCTCCAGCTCCCAGAGGTCCTGACCGGCGCCGCCTGTCCGCTACGGTTCGCGCGCCATGGCAGGGTCGCTGCTCACCGATCTCTACGAGCTCAACATGGCATCGAGCTACCTGCGCCGGGGCATGGACGGCATGGCAACGTTTAGCCTCTTCGTCCGTCGGCTGCCCCCCGGGCGGGCCTTCCTCGTGGCCGCCGGCATCGAGGGATGCCTGGCGTGGTTGGAGGATCTTCGATTCGACGACGAGGAGCTCGAGTACCTCTCCGGTCTCGGGTTCGACGGCACGGCCATCGACTCCTTTCGAGGCTTGCGGTTCACCGGCGAGGTGTGGGCGGTTCCCGAGGGACGGATCGTCTTCGCGGAGGAGCCTCTGGCGGAGGTGAGCGCCCCGATCGCCGAGGCGCAGCTCGCCGAGACGTTCTTGTTGAACCAGCTGACCTTCCACACCGCACTCGCGTCGAAGGCAGCGCGCTGTCGCCTGGCTGCCGGCGGACGTGTGGGGCTGGTGGAGTTCGGCTTTCGTCGCACCCAGGGGATCGAGGCCGCGATGGCCGTGGCGCGCGTGACCGGGATCGTGGGCTTCGACGCGACGAGCAACGTCGAAGCTTGCCGCCGCTACGGGCTCGCACCCGCAGGGACCATGGCGCATTCCTACGTCGAGGCGTTCCCTACCGAGCTCGAGGCGTTCCGAGCATTCGCCAGCGACCTGCCCGCGGCGACCACGTTCCTCGTGGACACCTACGACACGCTGCATGGCGTCGCGCACGCGATCGAGGTGACCAAGCAGCTCGGGATCGAGTCGCGCGCAGGGATCCGCCTGGACAGCGGCGACCTGGTGGCGCTGGCGGGCGAGGCGCGCCGCATGCTCGACGAAGCGGGTCTGGGTGACGTGCGGATCTTCGTCTCCGGCGGTCTCGACGAGCGCGACATCGCGCGGCTGCTTGCCGCAGGCGCGCCAATAGACGCGGTGGGGATCGGGACGCGCCTGGGGGTCTCGGCAGACGCTCCCTATCTGGACAGCGCGTACAAGCTGGTCGACTACGACGGCCGCCCCGTGGTGAAGCTCTCGGTCGGCAAGGCGACCCTGCCGGGGGCGAAGCAGGTGTTCCGATCGCCGGGGATGCGTGACGTACTGGCGCTTCGCGACGAGGCGCCCCCGCCGGGTACCGAGCCCCTGCTCGAGCACGTGATGTCCGCCGGGCGGCGGCTGCGGCCTCCGGCGAGCCTGGAGAGCTCTCGTCGTCGCTTCGAAGAGGACCTGGACGCGCTTCCGGTCTCTTTGAGGGATCTCGACGCGGCGACCCCCCCGGTGCCCAAGATCTCCTCGGCGCTTGGAGCGCTGGCCGAAGAGGCGATCGCGACGGCCACCCGAGCAGGGGGCTCGTAGTCTGGCGCCGATGACAGGGCTCGTGAGCCCCGTCGCATACGCAGCAGCGGTCGCCCTGGGCGCGCTCTGTTGTGCCGTGCTGTGTGTCGAGGGGCGCAGGCATCCCGGCGCATGGAGGGACCTCGCCGCGCGCGCGGTCGGCGCGCTGCTCGCGGCGGACGCCCTCAGCTTCGTGGTGGGGTTGGTGGTGCAGGGGAAGTTCTCGGCGAGGACGTCGCTGCCGTTGGCGCTTTGTGACATGGCGGTGATCGTGGCGGCGGTCGCGTGCTGGTGGCGGACACCGGTGCTGGTGGAGCTCACGTACTTCTGGGGGCTGGCCGGGACCCTTCAGGCGATCATCACCCCCGACCTGAACGTCGGGTTCCCCCACCTCGTGTTCTTCCAGTACATGGCCGGTCATCTCGGGATCGTGGTGGCCGCGCTCTTCTTGGTGGTGGGCCTTCGGATCACACCGCGCCCGAAGGCGGTGCCGCGTGTCCTCGCCATCACCATCGCCTACAGCGCGTTCGTCGGCCTGGTAGACGCGACGAGCGGCGCCAACTACATGTTCCTGCGCAGCCCGCCGTCGAACTGGACCCTGCTGCGGGTGCTCGGCCCGTGGCCGTGGTACGTGCTGAGCGCTACCGGGGTCGCCCTGGTGCTGCTCGTCGCGCTGGACGCGCCTTTCTGGGCGGCCCGCCGCGCGGTGCACTGAGTCTCGATGACCTCTTCGGAGAGCTCACGGCCGTCTCTGGAGCTTCGCGGATGGCGCGACCCCGCGGTGGTGGCGTTCGCGCTGATGGCCCTCGCGGCGGGGTTCGGGCAGTTCGGAGCGGTCTCCGCTCTCGGAGACGTGGCAAAGACCTTCGGTCACATGACCCACGGCGCTTCGCTCGTCGACCAGGCGGGTCTGTCGGGAACGAAGATCGGCATCGGGCTCGCGGTGCTGCGCTTGGCGTCGTTGGGCGGGATGCCGCTGGCGGGGATCGCGGATCGCTTCGGCCGGCGCAAGATGCTGCTCCTCACGTGCGCGCTGGGGCTGGCGTTCACGGTGGTCGCGGCCGCCAGCCCCGGGTACTGGTGGTTCGTCGCGATATTCGCGTTGGGGCGTCCCTTTCTCAGCGCCACGAACGCGCTCTCCCAGGTAGGGGCGGCCGAGGAGACCGCATGGGGCGACCGGGCGAAGGCGATAGCGCTCATCGCCGGCGGCTACGGGGTGGGAGGCGGATTGACCGCGGTGATACACGGCCTGGCCGGGACGATCGGGTTCCGGGGGGTGTTCGCCTTGGCCGTGGTGCCGCTTGCGGGCCTGGTTATCGTGCGTCAGTGGCTCGTCGAGCCGGACCGTTTCACCGTCGCCCGGGCGGCGCCGGAGCATCCGCTTCCCGTGTTGGGGGCGGTCGGCCCGGCGTTTCGCCGGCGACTGCTCGTGGTGTGCGCGCTCGCGTTCGCGGTGTCGGTGGTGACCGGTCCCGCGAACAGCTTGGCCTTCATCTACGCGCAGAACATCCTTCGGCTCTCGGGCGTGGTGATCGCGTTGATGGTCGTGGTGGCGGCACCGTTCGGCTTGGCGGGCCTGGTCATGGGGCGCTGGCTGGCGGACAGGTTCGGCAGGCGCCCGACCGCGGCCGGAGCGTTGGTGGCGATGGCCATCACCGGGGTGCTCACCTACAGCGGATCGCGCAGCGCGATGCTCGGCGGCTATGAGCTCGGCATCCTCTCGGCGTCCACGTTCGCCCCGGCCGCTGGCGCTTTGCTGAACGAGCTGTTCCCCACCTCGGTGCGGGCGTCGGTCGCCGGCTGGAACGTGGCCACGGGGGTGATGGGAGCCGTGGTCGGGCTGCTCGTGTTCGGCGCCATCGCAGACGTGGGGAACCGGTTCGCCGTCGGTGCGGCTTGGACGTTCCTGCCTATGGTGGGCGCGACGGCACTGTTCTTGTTGCTCCCGGAGACGAACCGCAAGGAGCCCGAAGACCTCTGGCCGCAGACCCCCTAGCCTTTCAGCGCCCCGGCGGTGAGCCCGCGCACCAGCTGCTTCTGGAACACGAACAGCAAGATGAATATGGGAAGGGCTCCGAGCAGCGTCCCCGCGAAGACGACATCGATCTGGCTGAAGTTGGTCACGCTCAGCTGGCGAAGACCGATCTGAACGGTGCGTACGCTGTTCGTCTGGGTGACTATGAGAGGCCACAGGTACTGGTTCCAGGCGGTCAGGAAGGCGTAGATACCGAAGGCCGCGGTCACCGGCCGGTTCAGCGGGAGCACCACCCGGGTGAGGAACCGCAAGTGCCCGTAGCCGTCCAACGTCGCCGCGTCGCGCAGGTCCCGCGGGACTCCGAGGAAGGCCTGGCGGAACAAGAAGATGCCCAACCCACTTCCCACGAAGGGAACTATGAGCTCCGGGAACGTGTTGTACCAGCCCAGCGCCTCGATCGTCCTGTAGTTCGGAAGGATC
>JBELAS010000113.1:0-5423 GCA_049508615.1 Acidimicrobiales bacterium | reverse complement strand
ATAGAGGGGCAGGTGCGAGGTCTGCAAACGATGATCGAGGAGGATCGCTATTGCATCGATGTGCTCACCCAGATCGCAGCTGTGACCCGAGCGATCCAAGGAGTTGCCATCGGTCTGCTCGATGAGCACCTCGGCCACTGCGTTCGCGAAGCCATCGAGACCGGCAAACCGCAAGCGGATGCCAAGGTCGCCGAGGCTTCCGCAGCGGTGGCCCGCCTGGTGCGCTCGTGATGACAGACGAGAGTCCTGAGTGACGTTCACCTCACGGCTGAATTCGGCGGCTTACACTCGCCGATTCGGTCACACAGGCTCGAGTCGCGTTCCACCGATCTCACCTATCTCACCGGACTGATGGAATACTCGCTGCGCCAAGTGCTCGCAGACCACGATCTGGAACGACGAACGAAAGCACGCGTCCTGCTTGACCGAAGTCCCATACACACAGGGTTCAAGGGCTAGCATCTCCCGATAATGAGGATGGCCGCGGCCCGGGGTGGTATGGAGAAGTCTCGCGCGAAGGGGTCTCAGGTTCCTTGGCGTCCGCTCGCTAGCATCCTGCGTGCGAACACGACCGACGATCAGAAGGTCTCGGTCGCCAAGGTCGACTTCGAGCACCCGAACGTGCTGGACGAAGTCCGGGTCCGATCCGTTCGCGCGAGCATCGCGTCGAGCGTCGCCATCATCGCCCTGGTCATCGTCTACGCGCTCGTACCCGGCCACTACCCTTTGGCGCCAGCGCCGTACTTCGTTCTGGTCGGCGTGGGGGCCCTTGCCGTGATCATCAGCGCGTGCCTTCCGTGGCGAGCCCTTGTCCGCAGGCGGTTGTTCGTGCCGTTCTACTTCACCTGGTCGGTCGCCGACGTGGCACTCGTGTCTGCCTGCATCGCCGTAAGTGGAGCTAGCCACTCGGACCTGTACCTCATCTTCCTCGTCATGTGTGTGTTCATGGCAAGCGCGTCCTTTCCACGCGTGGCGCGCACCGTCCTGACAATGTTGCTGTTGATCTCGTACGTCGTCACCTTGGCAGTGGTCGGCTGGCACATCGGCACCGCCACCATCCTCTTGAGGCAGGGCATGAACGTCGTCACGGCGGTTGCAGCTGACATCATGTCGGTCGCTTTGACGCACGAGCTGCATTTCCGCGACCAGGTCACCTCGGGGTCCGAGGGACGAACGGGGATGTGGAGCAGCGTGGACGGACTCGGCAGGGAGACGGGTTCACTCGACGAGAACGCCGTCGTGGACTGGGCGGTGAACGGAGTGTCCGCATACCGGCGTCGCGACGCCTTACACTTCCGCTCGCTCGTCACCTCCACACTCGACGCCATGGTCGTCATGGACACCCACGGCCAGATCGTCGACGCGAACCACCAGATCGGCCATTTGCTCCGCTACGAGCCTGACGAACTGGTCGGCATGCACATCGAGTCGCTCATGTCGGAGTCCTCGCGACAATTCGCCGAGCTCTACCGCGACACCTTCACCCACAATCCCCGGACCCTCGTAGTCGGCGACTCCGAGGACATGAGCGGCCTTCGCAAAGACGGGAGCGAGTTCCCCATGGAGGTCGTGCTGGGGCCGATCGACGGGCCGGAAGGCCTCTTCGTCACGGCGACCGTGCGCGACGTGACCGAGCGGCGGGAGCTCAAGCGTCGCCTGGCGCACCAGGCGACCCACGACGATCTGACGGGTCTTCCGAACCGCGCAAAGTTCGTGGAGTGCCTCGCCAAGGCCCTGGCCCGCACCCCCGTCGGTTCCTCTCAGATCGCTGTGTGCTTCTTGGACGTCGACCACTTCAAATACGTGAACGACAGCCGCGGTCACACGATCGGCGACGAGCTGGTGACCGAGGTGGCTCGCCGAATTGCATCGACAGCCAGAGCAGGTGACCTCGTGGCACGATTCGGGGGTGACGAGTTCGCGGTGCTCGTAGAGGGCCTGACCGACCGCCAGGGAGCGGTCGCCCAAGCGTGGAGGTTGCTGGCCGCCTTCGACCGGCCCTTCGTAATAGAGGGTGCGGAGTGCTACCTGTCGGCGAGCATGGGCATCGCCTTCGGGGCACGAGGTGACGACACGAACGATCTACTGCGCGACGCCGACGCAGCGATGTACCTCGCCAAGCGGCGAGGCCGCGCCAGGGTCGAGCTCTTCGACGACACCTTGACCGCCCGGGCAGTCGAAAGACTCGAGATCGAGTCCGCGCTGCATCAGGCGCTGCTCGGCGAGCAGCTCTCGCTGATGTTCCAGCCTGTGATGAATCTCTCTGACCGATCGGTGCTGGGCGTGGAGGCCCTTCTGCGATGGGAGCACCCCGATCGCGGCCTGGTCCCTCCGCTCGCGTTCGTCCCGATCGCTGAGGAATCGGGCCTCATCCTGCAGATAGGGCGGTGGGTCCTCGCACGCGCCTGTGAGCATGCGGCGCGCTGGACCGACCAACGGCTCCTCCCGGCACCGTTCACAGTCAGCGTCAACGTGTCCAACCGCCAGCTCGAGCACGACGGGCTCATCGCCGAGGTCGCAACGATCCTGGAATCGAGCGGTCTCCCTCCATGCTGTCTCGTCGTGGAAATCACAGAGAGCTTCTTCATCCGGGACCTGCGCGCCGCCGTGCGCAGGTTGAAGGCACTCAAGCAACTTGGAGTGCGAATAGCCATCGACGACTTCGGCACCGGTTTTTCCTCGCTCAACTCGCTGTCACGGCTCCCCATTGACGTCGTGAAGATCGACAAGTCGTTCATCGACACTCTCGGTACCCGAAACGACGCGATCGTCGGCGCTGTGATCGACGTGGCAAGCGCGTTCGACCTGGAGGTCATTGCCGAGGGTGTCGAGTCCGAGGACCAGGCACAGCGCCTCCTAGGACTCGGTTGCGCCTTCGCGCAGGGCTATCTCTTCGGCAGACCCGTTCCCGCTTTCGGCATCGAGCGAATGTTCAGCTCCCGGCCCGGCGCCGCTGGGTGAAGCAAGCACCCAGGGTGACCGGCACGATCATCCCGTCGGACCTGAACGCGGAACGATCCCCCACGCGCAGCGCCACTTGACCCCCGGATCCAGGCGGACCAAGTCCACCCCGGAACGAAGCGCGTCGGGGGGACAAGTCATCGGCTCGATCGCCAACGCCTTTCGCCGGCGCGATCCGGGTTCCACGGTATCCCCCGTACATACCATTACGTAACGGAAGCGCTCGTCCATCCACACCGTGACCCCGACGTGTCCTTCGGAGTCGTCCATTTCCACGCGCGCCATTCCGTCGAGGTCGCGAACCAGATCGGTGAAGGCGGTGTCCAAGCGGGTGGACCTGATCATGCGAGGGTCGGTGAAGTCGAACTCCGTTCCCGTGACGATGGTCTCGGCCGTCGGCAGGCCGCGCTCGTCGGTCACCAGGCGGCGCCGAGCGGGCAGGTGGAAGCGAGCGAAGTCGACCACGGGCGTGCCCACGGTGAGATAGGGATGGAACCCGAGGCCGAATGGCGCGGGGTGCTGGTCGGTGTTGGTCACCTCAGTCGAGACCACCAGTCCGCCCCGTCCGAGCCGGTACTCGAGCGAGAGTTCCAGCCGCCAGGGGTAGCCGGGCTGGGGATGCAACGTACACCCGAGGACGAGCACGTTCTGCGCTCGTGACACGAGCCGCCACGGCAGCCAGCGCACGAGTCCATGGATCGCACAACCATGCTCGGGCTCGTCCAGCGCCGCGTGGCCGTGGCGGCCGTCGGCGCTGTATCGACCGTCACCGAGCCGGTTCGGCCAGGGCGCGAGCACCTGTCCCCGTCCCGCCGAGCACATGTCCCTCTCACCGAACCCGTCGACGACTGCGGCACCGTCTACGGTGTAGCCGCGCAACGTCGCCCCCACCTCGGTGACGACAACGCGCTGTCGCCCGTGCCCGATCTCGTGCTGCTCGCCCGAGGGCGGCACTGCGGTGGATGTCGGGGCGATCATTGGCCCCGGTATGGTAGTTCCAGGAGCCCATTCCGGCGCTGTGGCCGGTCACTCACAGGAGGTCGACCGCGCTGGCCAGGCGGGGAGGCCGACCGCGCGGACCGATCCGACCGCGGCGAGCCGGCCGGGAGGCCGACCGCGATGGCCCGGACCGCCCGCGCCAGCCGAGCCGACAAGGCTGGCGGGGCCCCTGGTGGTGGGCGTGCACGTACGGCACGCCCAATGGAGACGAGCCGGAGGTTTTCGTGCGCATCCGGGTCACCAACGACGACGGGGTCAGCGCGCCGGGGATTGCCGCTCTGGCCGCCGTGGCAGCCAGGTCGGGTCACGACGTCTCGGTGGTGGCGCCCATGGTCGACTACAGCGGAGCCGGCGCTGCAGTCGGGCCGGTCCATTCGCGAGACGGCATCGACTACCAGGCACACGTCATCGAGGGATTGGACGACGTGCCCACCTACGGCATCGACGGGCCTCCCGCGCTGGCGGTCATCCTCGCCTGTGTCGGGAGCTTTGGGCCTCGCCCGGACATCGTCATGTCGGGCATCAACCACGGGGTGAACGTGGGACGCTCCGCCATGCACTCCGGAACGGTGGGCGCGGCGCTCACGGGAGCCCATTTCGGCTTGCGGTGCCTGGCGGTCTCGATCAAGTACGGCGACGATCCTGTGCCATGGGACTCACCCGCCAGCCTCGCAGCCGCCATGATCCCGGTGCTCGCCGCAGCCCCGGCTGGGACCACCTTGAACCTGAACGTGCCCGACGCGGAGCTCGGGGCGCTCCGGGGGCTCCGCCACGGCCGGCTCGGCCGCGGCGGCGGCGCCATCCGCTCCGCGGTCCACGACACCGGCGGCCGTCAGCTGCCGCATGTGACGCACCCCCCGTTCCCTTCCGGGACCCTGCGCCTGGACCTCACCCCCCTCGGCGGCAACCTCGACGTCGGCCCCGACACCGACGCCGGTCTTCTGGCCCACGGCTTCGCCTCGCTCACGCCCCTGGTCGGGGTACGTGAGGCCGGCGACGAGGCCAACCCCGTGATGGCGGCCGCCATCCACGCCCTCTATCAGGTCGCCGGCGTCGGTCCGGGCGACGAGATCAGCCCCCCGCAAGCCCAGGAGGACCTGGCCACGGGCTAGTTGGCCTCGGCAAGCTTGTGCATGTGTGCACAAGCTTGCCCGTTGCGGTTACCATGGTTGGCACAAAGCCAGCCGGGTCTCGTCCGCGCCGATAGCGAAGTCGCCGCCGGGATATCCACGACCCCCAGCGACCGCGGACCGCCCTGACCGCTCATGTGCCTGTGCAGGCGCGCCCGTGCGCCGGCAGCGGTCCCCGCCCGACCACCTAACCCTCACACCCATGTCCCGATACAACGCACAGCCAGGGTCGCACGAGAAAGGAGGCACCTGAACCCAAGCCCAGGGTTGCTCCGTCCGCACCTCGTTCGGACCCTTGGTCCAGGGCCATCCGCCCTTTCCGGCGCCGGCTCC
>JBELAS010000112.1:0-5425 GCA_049508615.1 Acidimicrobiales bacterium | reverse complement strand
ACCAGCGCCAGCTCGATGCCATCGCCCGGTCGCTCAACGGGAGACCTCGCAAGACTCTCGGCTTTATGTCACCATCGGAGGCGTTCGCCGAGGCCGTTGCGTCGATCCATTGAATCCGCAGGCGGTCTGGGATACTTAGGAGCTGATAGCGAGTCCGACATTTATGGGGCGGGTAGCCCTGCCTCAAAGCCATGTGCTGTAGGGCGAGGCGCCACGTTTCAGTCATGGCCGGCCTGAGGACCGGCCTTTATCCCTGGTGAGTCACTGTGGTCTTCGACACGTCAAGGGCACGCTCCGGGACTCCGCATCCGCTTCGCTCCGTGTCCTCTCTCGCTGTTGGCGTCCCTCGACGTGTCTGGTGGTTCCTTTGGAGGGCTGATGGCGTATAAGCGGGGGGCATCGGCCATTTTCGGTCTTAAGCGGTCGGGGGGATTGGCTTGTAAACCGCTCTTGCTCGAGGGATGGCTGGTCCTGGCTGCCGCTTGGGGCCAACTTCTCTGAGTTTTGAGGCTCTCCAGGAAGATTCTTCCGTTTCCCCTGGTAGAAGGCTTGGTCTTGAGCCAGTTTGGTTG
The DNA here is from genome assembly GCA_049508615.1 of Acidimicrobiales bacterium. Taxonomy (GTDB): domain Bacteria; phylum Actinomycetota; class Acidimicrobiia; order Acidimicrobiales; family UBA8190; genus Bog-564. The sequence goes on along the minus strand of JBELAS010000112.1, from coordinate 4,853 downwards.
CCTCATCCTTTACTAAGTTCCTCCTTAAATAAAGAAAGAGTACTATCCTTAACTAAAGCGAATAGCTGGTAAAGGATGAGGACTAGGTGGTCGTAATGCTCGGACGATATGAACGGCGAACGTGGGAACACGATCCGGCGTTACATGCACCGCCTCGGTACCGCAGGGCGTGTAGCTACGACGCGTTTGTCCCACTGCCGATCGGAGAGCTCGAGGTTTCGGTCTCGGGGTCGGTTGCAGCCGTGTTGTCTGAAGCCGAAGCGTCGATCCGAGACCTGAATGCGGGGGGCGACCCAGCTCTTGCGCCGCTTACACGACTGCTACTTCGGACAGAGTCGATTGCCTCGTCAAAGGTTGAAGGGATGCAGGTCGACGTACGTGCCCTCGCTCGAGCCGAGATCTCGAGCGACATCGGGCAGAAGGCCTCGCCCACTGCACTGGAGGTGCTCGCCAACATCGACGCGATGCAACTCGCCATCGAAAACGCGACGACGGTCGGGTCGGTAGGTGTAGATCAGCTCATGGACATTCACCGCGTTCTTCTTGAACATGCGTCCAACTCCGGCATCGCTGGGCGGATTCGTACAGAGCAGAACTGGATCGGTGGAAACGACTTCAATCCCTGCGGCGCAGACTTTGTCCCACCTCCTCCAGAATACCTCGACGCGCTGCTCGGTGACCTCTGCCGATTCTGTACCGACGAACGTTTGCCACCACTCGTTCAGGCAGCGATTTCTCATGCGCAGTTTGAGACGATCCACCCCTTCGTCGATGGGAACGGGCGGACCGGACGAGCATTAGTGCAGATCGTCCTCCGGCGTCGAAGCCTTGCTCCCGCCTATGTTCCACCCATCAGCGTCATTCTCGCCACAAATAGAGAAAGATATATCAGCGGATTGGTGGCATATCGAGAGGGCAGGCTCGAGGAATGGCTTGAACTGTTTGCTATCGCCGCGTCCCGAGCTGCGCGACTCGCAAGCCGGTATCTCAGAGAGGTTAAGGAGTTGCAGGAGCAATGGCGATCGATGGTTCGCGCATCTGCACGGATTCGAGCTGATGCCGCGGCATGGCGGCTGATTGATGTGCTGCCCGCGCAACCGGTCGTTACCCTATCGACGGCAGTCGCTAGGACGGAGCGAACAAAGCCAGCAGCCAACCAGGCAATCGAACAACTCGTCGCCGCCGGAGTGCTCATCCCGCTTTCTGAAAGCCGCCGGAATCGAGCTTGGGAAGCAGAAGGCCTACTTGGACTCCTCGCACGGCTGGAGTCAGGTGAAGCCCCCGAGGATCAGCCAGAACTTGGCGTGATTCCGGATATCTCGGAATCCGAGCATGGAGCGCCGGCTCGTGAAATCATTTTCGTCGGACCCGACGTGGAACATCTGATGACTTCGTTGCCCTCTACTGATCCGATCTATCGGCTTGCCCCGGGCGCGTGGTTGGTCAACCCTGGCGAACAACCTGAAATTACGCTCCGCGTCGCTGTTGCAATGCCGAACGTGCTACCACTTGGCGGGAGCGGCTCCACGCAGCTGGTGACGCGGATGCGCGGACAACGGAGGGAAGAGCTACTAATCGGTTTGCTCGATAGCTCCCCGATTACCGCATGGCTGCGATCGATCCGGTCGATCTGGCACTGGCAAAACGATGCTGAATGGACGCTAGCGGGGTCCGGTTCGCCGGAATTCACTGAGCTATGGTTTGCTCCTTTTGGACTTGAAAACCGTCGACCTGCGCTCAGCGCGCGTTGTGGTTTTGCTACGGGCGTGGTCGATGCTGAGGACGCGACGTCGGTGCCTGCCTTGGAAGCGGCTATTGATGTAATGCTCAACATTCGCGAACTGGGAGCTGATCGCCGTCCCGCCGAGGTTCGACATGCAACTGATGGGCCGCCGGCACCGGGCGCCCTCGCGCTTGCAGAAGTCGCCGAAGCCCTTGGTCATTTGTTCGGATTCGTCGAAATAGCGACCGCTGCCGCTGAAAGCCTGTTGCCGGCGCCACTACCTCGTACTGCACGAGTGGGGACATGGGTCTCGGTATCGGGCGGTCTCGGCGATCGAGTGTTGGACCTGCGGACGTTTCGTCGTATTCCACGCAGCACCGGTCTAAGTCAGACAGCAGACGCGTTCCGGTTCGAGCTTGCGGAGGGAACACGATTGTCGGAAGAAGACGTAGGGGTGTTCGTAGCAAACCTCCTCTACGAGGGACTGGAGCGTGGCGGTTATCGCGACCTTGACGCTGCAATCAACGAGTTGCGAAGCGGCGCCGTCCATTCGCATGAGGATCACTGATTGGGCGCTCAAGGCCACTAGCCGCGCGTATCCCCGGAGTGCCGTTACCGGGACAGTCGCGAATAGAACGACGCGCCGAATGGCGATGTCTCGAGGACTATCTGTCGCGACCGAACGACGGGACCGTGCAGTGCCACGGCCCATCTTCACCGCTGGCTTGACTTTGGAGAAGCTCCAGGTGAAGAGCTTGAAAGGGGTGTTTGGCACCCACACCTTATGTCCGTGTCCACCGGCTCAAGTACCTCGGATTTTCCACGAGTCGGTAGTGACAGCGAAAATGGGCTGTGTCCCTGTCATTCCTTCACCTGGCGTTCGCGCGGAGCCTCTGCCAGCGTCTCAGAGGGGATGACAAAATCGACCTGGCGGTCGAGATCGTCACGTTACGCATTTCAGCATGTCCCCGAGCGACCGGACGCCGCCTGTCCCCAACACCATCGGGAGTACCTCATGACCAGCCCCGTCACCCACGAGCAACTCGACACGCTCTTCGCACCTAAGTCGGTCGCTTTGATCGGCGCCAGCGACAAATCGTTGTTCTCGTGGAACGCCTTCGGCGTGATGCAGCGCTTTGGATGGGGGGATCGCATGTACCTGGTCAATCCGAACAAGCCGCAGGTGCACGGCACCACGACCTATGCCTCCTGCGCCGATGTACCCGGCGGGTTCGACTGCGCCTTTATCATGCTCCCGCAAGAGCTGGTGCCTCAGGCGATTGACGACGCCGCGGCGGTCGGTGCGCGGGGGGCCATCGTGCTCACCTCGGGGTACGCCGAGGTCGATGACGCCGGCGCCGCGGCGCAGCACGCTCTGACTGAGCAGTGTCGGCGGCACGGCATGATCCTGCTCGGTCCCAACATGCTTGGTTTCGCTCACGTGGGCGCTGGCATCGCGGTATGTGCCTTGGAAGGTCAGCCCTCCACTCTGGGGAAGCTCGCCTTGATTTCCCAAAGCGGCGGTCTGGCCAGCATGCTCACGCGGCTCGCCAGCAGTAACGGAATCACGTTCAGCTACACGGTTACCACGGGCAACGAGGGGATGGTCAGCGCCGAGGACGTCTTGGACTACGTGCTAGACGACCCGCAGACCACCGCGGTGGCAGTGTTTGCTGAGACGATCCGCAATCACGAGCTGTTCCTCCGCGCGGCACGCAAAGCCGCTCGGCTCGGCAAGGCCATCGTGATGCTGAAAGCCGGCACCAGTAAACTTTCAGCGCGCATAGCTGTGGCTCACACCGGTGCGCTTGTCGGCAATGACTCCGTGATCGACGCTGTGCTCCGTCAGGAAGGCATTATTCGCGTCGACCACATGGAAGAGCTGTTAATCACCGGCCATCTGGCCGCGAACACCGGACCATGGATGCGGCCAGGCATCGCCGTGGCGGCGATGTCTGGAGGAGCGTGCGATATCGTCGCCGACCGCGCGGAAGAGCTCGGCCTGCCCATTCCGCAGCTCGATCCGGCCACCGAGAACAAACTGCGGGGTGTGATCTCGGCCCTCGGGCGAGCTCAGAACCCTCTCGACGTCACCGGGGCAGGGGTCATCGACCGGACGCTGCTGGGCAGGATCACCGCCATCTTGGCAACAGACCCTCAGGTGGGATTCGTTGCCGTCATTGGTCGTGGCCCGGACGAGTCTTTGCCGGGCGTCGGGCAGGCGCTGGCCGAGGCAGCCGTACCCGGCGCGCTGATCGCTATCGTCTCCCAGGACCTGCCCGGGAGCACCGCCGAGGCTATTGCCACCGCAGGTCTCTTCTACCTGCCAAGCACCCGCGATGCCATCATCGCCATGGCCAAGGTCTCGCAATGGTCGACCCGCCTCCCACAGCTGCAGCAAAGAGCGAATTCAGATCCTCCTATCACTGCGTCGCTCTCAGCGGATTTGCATCCTGGGAACGCGATGTCGGAGTACGAGGTGCGCCAGTTGTTGCAGCTTGCCGGTGTTCCGGTCGTTCCGGCCGCACTAGCGAGAACCGCTGCTGAAGCCATTGCCGCTGCCAACGATTTCGGGGGACCCGTCGTCCTCAAGATTGTCTCTGCGACGATCGAGCACAAGAGCGACATCGGTGGCGTAGTCCTCGATGTGAGCGGCGTCGAGGAGGTCGCCGCGGCTTTCCACAAGGTGTTCACCTGCGCGGACAACCTCGAACCTGCACATCGGGTCGAGGGCGTCCTGGTCAGCCCGATGCGTTCGGGTGGCATCGAGCTGCTCGCCGGTGTTGCCCGCGACCCTGACTGGGGACTCGTGCTTGCAGTCGGGCTGGGCGGTCTCTTCGTCGAGGTCCTGGACGACGCCGCTCTGCTGCGCCTACCGGCTGCCCGCGATGAAATTCGCCGTGGCCTGGAGAGCCTACGGGGCGCCTCCATACTGCAGGGTGCCCGCGGACGCCCACCCGCCGATCTCGACCGCGTCACCGACGCGATTGCCGCGATCGCCGACCTCGCTCTGGCTCTCGGTGACGACCTAAGCGCGCTCGAGGTGAACCCCCTGTACGTCAACGGCAGCGTCGTCGAAGCCCTAGACGGACTCGTTAACTGGAGAACCCGATAACCGTGCAACCCGTAC
>JBELAS010000111.1:0-5434 GCA_049508615.1 Acidimicrobiales bacterium | reverse complement strand
AGTACGACATAGACGGTATGGACCGGACAACGGTCGATGTGTACGAGGAACGCGGAGCGGCCTGGGCGGGCGGTCGCCAGCCGGTGCGCCGTGTTGAAGCGCACGTGTTCGCCAAGCGGGTCACCCCCAAGACGGTGCGTATCGACCTCGGTTGTGGGGCGGGGCACTACATAGGTGACATCGGTCGGCCTGTGATCGGCATCGATGCAGCGCGCGCCATGCTCGAGAGGTGCCGTACTGTGGCATCTGGCGCGGCCTTGGTCCAGGGCGACCTTGAAGCGCTGCCATTCAAGAGCCAGAGCCTGCACGGAGGCTGGGCCAACATGAGCTACGTGCACCTGCCAGGCATGCGACTACCAGCCGCCTTGGCCGACTTGCATCGGACGCTCGTAGTCGGTGCCCCCATCGATCTACAGGTACTCGCAGGAGAGTACGAGGGAGACGCCTTTCCCGCCGACGACATCGGAGGCCGTTTCTTCTGCGCCTGGAAGCCCCAACGGCTGTTCGACGTGATGACCGGCGCCGGGTTCGACGTAGAAGCCATGCAGGTGGACGGCGACGTCTTACGGGTACGCGCGATTCGGTTGCGAACGTTGCCCGATTTCGTCGGTCCTGGCATGAGGCTTCTATTGGTAGGACTGAACCCCAGCATCTTCGCCGCTGAAGCGGGCGTCGGTTACGCGCGCCCGGGCAACCGCTTCTGGTCCTCGGCACTGGCGGCCGAGCTAGTGACGCGTGACCACGATCCGTTGCACGCTCTCCATGCTCGCGGGGTGGGCATGACCGACCTGGTGAAGAGAGCCACTGCAGGCGCCGCCGAACTCGAGCCCGGCGAATACCGGACGGGGATGGTGCGCCTCGAGCGTCTGGTGCGCTGGCTGACACCGCGAGCAGTGTGCATGGTCGGGCTCTCCGGATGGCGCGCCGCAGTCGAGCGCGACGCGCGCGTCGGCGTGCAGGAAACGACAATCGGAGGTCGACCCGTCTACTTGATGCCGTCGACGAGTGGTGCCAACGCGCACGCGCGGGCGGGCGAGCTGGTGGAACACCTGCGCGCCGCTGCCGCACTCAGTGCCCGAAAGGCCAATTGCTGAGAAACACTGCTGACAGGGCGATCCGACCAAAACCAGACGAGGACGGCGAACCCGTCGTTTGGAGAAAGGCGGGGTTGGTCGAAGCAGGCTCTAGGTCCTCACAAGAATCGCCGGTGTTCTTCACGGGAACCACTCTTCGGATCGGGGGCGCGGACAGATCCAGGTGACCCAGACGTAGTCTGACCGGGTGCCCGAGGAAGACGCGTACACCCAAGACGACGAGCACAAGTCGCCGAAGGCACGTTCCGACGAAGCTGACGAGCAGCCAGCGGCCGGCCAACAACCCCGAGAACCAGGCACTGAGGCTCGGGACGCAGTGCCACCTCCTCCCGAACAGCCCCCGGGAGCCGCGGAGTACCCGCCGGCGTCGTACCCACCGCAGCCACCACCCGGTCCCGGCTACCTCCCACCGGCGGCGTACCCACCGCAGCCACCACCCGGTCCCGGCTACCTCCCACCGGCGGCGTACCCACCGCAGCCACCACCCGGTCCCGGCTACCCCCCGCCGTACCCCGGATACGAGCCGCAGCCCGGGTACCCACCCCAGTCACCGCCTCACCCCGGGTACCCCCCGCCTCACCCCGGGTACCCCCCGCCTCAGCCGGGTTACCCACCCCTCCTCCACCCCGCCCCGCACCCCTGGGAGCCGGCCGGGGCCAGGGACCCCGACCAGTCCACGTACCGACCTGGCCCTGGCTTCGACTTCCCCCCGGAGAATCTCGCGAAAGATGCGCCCGCGAACCTCGATGGCGGGCAGCCTGAAACGGCGAAGAGACACGGTCAGAAGGTCGTCCTCATCGTGGTCGCCGTCGTGTTGATGCTGGGGCTCCTGGCCGGAGGTGGATGGGTGTTGTTCGGTCGTTCGAGCTCGTCGTCCGCGAGAACCGTTCTGGACCGCTCCCTGGCAAAGGCCCGAGCCGTGGGAAGCTTCCACTACGTCTCGGTGTCGAACGGGACGAATGGCACCTTCACCACGATCGGCGATGCCGGCAGGAACTCGGGTAAGCAAGAGATCACCACGAGCGATTCGAGCGGGACGGCAAGCTTCACAGTCTTAGTCGTCGGTAGCGCGTGCTATTTCCGAGGTGACTCTCTCGCGATGCGCGAGAACCTCGGTGTCGACGCGGCAGTCGCCCAAGCCCATGCCCAGCAATGGATCTCGCTGTCCCCCTCGGATGCCCCCTATGCGTCTGTCTACGCGGCGGTCGATACCCACGACGCCCTGTCCGACAACATCACATTCAAGCCCCAGCAGCTCGGATCCACCACGGTCGGCGGCAGGAAGCTCCAAACGGTGAGCGGGGCGATAGAGCCCGTGACCGGCCAGACCAAACCCGTGACCGGCACGGCGACACTCGAGGTGTCCGCCGCCAGCAACCTACCGGTTCGATACACCGAACGCGGCACATCGGATGGGCAAAGCATGTCGGTGAGCATGACGTTCAGTGGTTTCGGAGAGAAAGTCTCAGAGAGCGCCCCGCCGGGAGCACTGGCCTTCTCCTCCCTCGGCGGCACCGGTGGCGGCAGTTCCTCCACCTCGCCGCCCGTCTTCACATCAGTTCGGTTCTAACTAGTCCTACACCTCGATGCGCTGGTTGTAACACAACAACATCACCGAGTGAGCAGTGAGATTCACGGTGGTGGCTCGTACCAGTCGCTGTCCGGGACGGGCGGTGTTCAGCAGCTGCTCCCAAATGCCGGGCCCCTCGAGATGTGGCATCACGTACAGCCGCGACCTGGTACCTCCGTTCAACAACAACAACAGCGTGTCGCCGTAGACGGCTCTTCCCCGCTCGTCGACCTCGTCGACAGCTCGGCCCGACAGCAACATACCGATAGTGCGGTTGTCAGGGTCCGACCACTCCCGGTCGGTCATCTCCTGCCCGTCGGGTCTGAGCCAGGTCACGTCTCGCATGCCACCTCGCACGAGCGGCCTGCCGGTGAAGAAGTCACGCCGGCGCAGTACCGGATTCGCCCGCACGATCGCAGTCAACTGGCGGGTGAACGAGAGGAGACCTGCCGCCGCGTCGTCCAAGTCCCAGTTGAGCCAGTTGAGACCATTGTCCTGGCAGTAGGCGTTGTTATTGCCCTGGCGGCTGTGGCCGATCTCGTCTCCCGAGAGCAGCATCCGCAGCCCTTGGGAAAAGAAGACGGTGGCAAGCATGTTGCGCTTGATTCGGTCCCGGAGGTGCTGGATGTGAACGGACTCGGTGGGACCCTCTACCCCCCAGTTACTCGAGAAGTTCTCGTCGGCACCGTCGCGATTGTCATTGCCGTTGGCCTCGTTGTGCTTGCGGTCGAAACCCACCACATCACTCAAGGTGAACCCGTCGTGACAGGTGACGAAGTTCACGCTGGCATATGTTCGCCGCCCGCTGGGCGCGTAGATGTCACTCGACCCGGTCAGGCGTGATGCCAGCTCGGGAACCTGACCCGGGTCACCCCGCCAGAACTTGCGCACGCAGTCACGAAACGCGCCGTTCCACTCCGCCCACCCGGGCGGGAACCCGCTGAGGCGGTAGCCGCCGGGGCCAACGTCCCACGGCTCGGCGATGAGCTTCACCTGCGAGAGCACGGGGTCCTGCTGGATGATCTCGAAGAACGAGCTGCGTTGCTCCTCGATGCCCCGGATCAGCACCGGAGCGAGGTCGAAGCGGAATCCGTCCACGTGCATGTCGGTCACCCAGTACCGCAGGCTGTCCATCACTAGAGCCATGGTTCTCGGGTGAACGATGTTGAGGGTGTTGCCCGTGCCGGTGAAGTCCACGTGGGTACGCAGGTTGTCGGGGTCGAGCCGGTAGTAGACACTGTTGTCGATCCCCCGCAGGGACATGGTGGGTCCGTTCTCGTTCCCCTCGGCCGTGTGGTTGTAGACGACGTCGAGGATCACCTCCAGCCCAGCGCGGTGAAGGGTCTTCACCATCGACTTGAACTCGCTCACCTGCTGTCCCAGATGACCGGTGGCGTAGCCGGCGTGGGGCGCGAAGAAGGCGACGGAATTGTACCCCCAGTAATTGGTGAGCCCGCGGTCGACGAGCTGGCGCTCGGGGATGAACTGGTGCACCGGCATGAGCTCTATCGCTGTGACACCCAGCGAGACCAAATGATCGATCATCGCGTCCGACGAGAGCCCCAGATATGTGCCGCGCAGGTGCTCGGGCACACCGGGATGCCAGACGGTAATCCCCCGCACGTGGCACTCGTAGATGATCGTTCGGTTCCATGGTGTGTACGGCCGCCGGTCGTCACCCCAGGCGAAGGCCTGGTCTATGACCATGCAGCGGGGCATGGAGGGAGCCGAGTCGCGGTCGTCGAAGGACATGTCGCCTGCCCGGTCGCCGATCTTGTAGCCGTAGAGCTCGTCCGACCAGCGAAAGGGGCCGCTTATCGCCTTGGCGTACGGGTCGAGAAGGAGCTTGGCCGCGTTGAAGCGGTGACCCTCTTCGGGGGCATACGGCCCCTCGACGCGATATCCGTAGAGCGTGCCCGGTCGGGCGTCGGGCAGGTAACAGTGCCACACCCGGTCCGTGGCAGCAGGCATGGCGATGGTGGTGGAGGGCTCCTCTTGCGAATGGGAGTCGAAGAGGCACAGATCGACCTCCGTCGCGTGCTCCGAGAAGAGCGCGAAGTTGACCCCCTCTCCGTCCCACATGGCTCCGAGAGGAAAGTGGCTCCCGGGCCACACTCTCACAGGCACTCTCGGCGCGTCCCGGTAGCGTTCTTCATGCGAGCGGCTCGTGCTTCAGCACGACGACGGCCAGCGGCGGAGCTGTCACGTACGCCAAGCTAGGCCCGCCCTCCCAGGTGACCGGTTGCGTGGATATCTGGCCCAGGTTGCCGATCCCCCCTCCCCCGTACTCCTCGGCGTCACTGTTCAGAAGCTCGCGCCAGCGGCCGCCCGCCGGCACCGGCACGGCCAAGTCAGTGCGCGGCACCGGAGTGAAGTTGCAAACCACGAGCAGCGGGCTCGTCCCATCGGTTCGCCCACGGCGCAAGAAGGCGAGTAGCGAATTCGCCGCGTCGTCCGCGATGAGCCACTCGAAGCCGCCGGGCTCACAATCGAGCTCGTGGAGAGCCGCCTCTGAGCGGTACAACGCGTTCAGGTCGCGAACGAAGCGGTAGATCCCGCGGTGGGGCGCGTACTCGAGCAAGTGCCAGTCGAGTGACGAATCGTGACACCACTCGCGGCGCTGGCCGATCTCCGATCCCATGAACAACAGCTTCTTTCCGGGAAGCGTGTACTGGTAACCGAGCAACAGCCGAAGGTTGGCAAACTTCTGCCAGTCGTCGCCGGGCATCTTCTCCAGCAACGACCCCTTACCGTGGGTCACCTCGTCGTG
>JBELAS010000110.1:0-5493 GCA_049508615.1 Acidimicrobiales bacterium | reverse complement strand
GAGGCGCGGAAGCGTGTTTCGGGCAGTGCAGATGAACGGCGTGAGAAGCCTTCGAGGGAGTGCAGACCTCACCGGTCACGGAAGAAGCTCGAAGTGCGAGACATGGCGGGGGCGCACGACGGAGAAGTCGCGGTGATCGATCGTCGCAATGGTCGTGATCTCCAGACGTTCGGCGATGGCGATGACCGCCGCATCGACTATGCCCAGATGCAGATCGGCGTAGGTCTCCATGAGGTCGGCCATCCGGTGAAGGTCTTCAGGGTCCAGAGCGTGCAAGTCGATCCGCTCGTCAGCAAGCTGGCGCACGAACTCCACTTCAGCAATGGGGCCCGCAAGCTTGCCGACGAGATACGCGGCTTCTGCGAGGACGACCTGGGGAACAACCAGCACCTCCGAGGTCTCCTCGAACAAAGCAGCGCAGCGCTCATGGTCCGGATCGTCCTCGATCGCGGCCGCGACGAGCGGCCCAGTGTCGATGACGATTATCGGGCGAACTCCTCGTCTCGGAGGTCCTCGAGCCGCCGCTCGGCCTCGGCCACGCTCAACGCACCGGGCTTCGCCCGGGCAATGCCGATGAAACCGTATCGGTGACCGCCGTGGGGCGGGGGAACGTGGAGGCGCAGGACCTCGGCGGCTACGTCCTCGGCTGAGGTGCCCCGTTCGGCCGCCTCAGTGGCCAGGCGCTCGGCGATCTCGTCGGGCACGGTCACCCGTAGCTCGGTCATGACCCAATGGTACTCCGGAGCAGCCCAAACAGCTCTCCATCAGGCCTGATGGAAACGTGATGGAGAGGGTTCAGCTGCCTCGCGGCAAGCTGGACTTCGACCGCAGCACGTGGACGTCTGCCCCGACGCTGTCGTTGCCGGCGGGGTGGGTGGCGGCGTGGACGGCTCGGAGCTTGGCGATCGACACCCGGGTGTAGAGGGCGGTGGTCTCCAACTTGGCATGGCCAAGCATCTCGGACACGTAGCGGATGTCCGCACCCCCTTCGAGCATGAGTGTCGCAGCGGTGTGTCGGAACAGGTGACAGCTGCCGCGCTTATCGGGTGCACCAGCTGCGATATAGGCCCTGGCCGTACGCGACAACCAGTCGGCGCACAGCGGTAAGCCCGAGGCTGACAGGAACAGCACGTCGGTCTCTTTGACCACCAGCTTCGGTCGCACCAGGTCGCTGTAGCGCGCCACCCACAGAAGCGCCCTCGACCCTATGGGGACGTGGCGGTCCTTCGCCCCTTTGCCTTGGCGGACGAAGACGGTACCGCGTGCGTGGTCGATGTCCCAGATCTTGAGGCCGATCAGCTCGGAGCGCCGTATGGCCGTGGAGTACAGGACCTCCAAGACGGCACGGTCACGCAACCCGAGCGCCGTGGTGACGTCGGGACCGGCGAGCACCGCTTCGGCTTCTTCTGCCGAGAGAGTGGTTTCGGGGAGCCGGTGCTCGGCCTTGGGGAGCACCAGACCTGCGGCCGGGTCGAGCGACACCCGTCCTTGCGTGACCAGCCAGGCGAAGAAGGCCTTCACGGGGATGAGCCGCTGGGCTTGGGTGCGAAACGACAATGGTGCGCCGTTGGCCTTTCGGTGGTGGAAGAGGTGGCGCTGGTAGGACTCGAGCGCGGCGAAGGTGACGGCCGTCGGCTCGGTGACGCCGCGTTCGGCCAGGAACCCGACCAGGTCTGCCAGGTGATGTGACCGGCCGGTGACGGTGGTCTTGGCGTAGCCGTGGCCTTCGAGCCAGGCCAGGTAGTCCTCGACAGCACGGGCGAGCGGGCTCTCCTTCACCGTCCATCACCCCTGATGGAGTTCGGGTCTACGCCTACGGCTACGACCGTCGGCCTGTGGTCACCAGACGCGTCGGTCGGTACCGCGAGGTGGTCAGTTCTCGCAGCGTGAGAGCCGTTGTCACCCCGCGAGGCCGGGTCGCGCGCCGGTCGCGGGGTGTCGCGGGGTTCACCGGGTGGCGCGTCGGCCAAGAGGTAGCGGTGCTGGCGACCTGGGCCGCCGGGCACGGCCATCAGGTACTCCAGCGCCACGAGACGGGCCAGGCCGATGCGCACCTGGTGCTCAGACCACCCCAGTGTCTCGCGCAACTCCCGGCGGGTGAAACCGACGGCTTCTGGCGCTAAGTCTTCGGCTTCGGCCCGTGAGACCACGTGGGACTGGGCGGCGGCCAAGAGCCGGCGCGTCTGGGGGGCCAGGTCGTCACCCCCCCCACCGCTGAGCACGGCGGCGAGGCGCATGCCGAGAGCGACGTCTGCGTAGGAGGCTTCGACGTAGCGGACGGTCTTGCCGTCGACCTCGACGGTGCCCTGTTGGCGCTGGTGCTGGTGGAGCAGGGCGGAGGCGCAGATGAGACTCAGCAGCTTCTGGTGGTCGCGCCGATAACGGGTGGCGTGATCGGGGAAAGCCAGCACCTCGGCGTCGGGGATCACGACCGGAAGAGCTTCGATGAGCCGCTGGGCGTTTCGGTGCCGGGCGACGATGCCGTCACGGCGCATACGCGCCACGAGCCCGTCCAAGGTTGCGGCCCTTCGCTGGGCGAGGTGGATGGCGCGGGTCTGGGCCCGGTCCTCGTCGACACCGAGCACCACGAGTCGGTTGGCGAGCTCGGGGTCGATCTCGGTGGCGGTGGTGGTGAGCACAAGGGCGACCGGTCCGGCTACCTCGTACGCGCGGGTGCGCAGCTTGCCGGTGGCGGCGTCCTTGCCGGTCGAGGCGATGGACAGCCTCCCTTCGGTCACAAGCAGCTTGAGCGCGTAGGACGCCCGGGCAGCGCCTTGCTCTTCGGCAACGGCGAGCACCTTGTGGGCGAGATCTGCGGCTCCCACGTAGTAGAGGGCCTGTCCAGTCACCGCCGAGTAGCTGGCCAGGTCCTCTTGGGGAACGAGCTGACACACCGCGTCGGCGAGGGTGGACTTGCCCGCCGCGGTCGAGGACTGGACGACCACGCCGAAGGGCCGCTCGGCCTTGCGCGAGATGGTGGCCAGGTAGGCGACCAGAAGGTTGGTCTCCTCTCCCACCACCCCGAGGGTGCCGAGGTCCTCCACTACCCGCTCGGCGAGATTGCGGTCGCGAAGCAGTGCCATTGCCTCGTCGCGCTCGGCGTCTGACATGGGCGGAACCGGGGCCGAGACGTCTCGTGCGGCGACTGCGGCTTCGGTGGCAAAGAGCACCTCGGCCAGCTCCCGGCGCAGGCCAGACGCGTCGGCGTGCAGCTCGGCCGATGCCGCTTCGATGAAAGTGGCGCGGGCTTTGGCCTGGCAAAGATCGAGGGTGTCGAGGTGGAAACCGCCGCGGTGCTCGTCGGTGACGCAAAGCGCCACCCGCAACGTCTCGGGCGTCTTGTTGCGCTCGGCGCCGCGTACGCGCCAACGGCGGTCATCGAAGCCGACGTGGAGTTCGGAGGCGTCACCTGACACCACCGTCGCACTCTCGCTTGTGGATGTCGCGTGTGCGGGCGAGTCGACCGGCTGCACGTCGGCATCGGCGGTTTTGAGCGATCCAACCGGTCGAGCCGTCTCCAGCAACGTGGCAAGCGCCCTCGATCGGTCACCGGCACGACCGAGCAGTGTCGCAAGCGGCGCTCCGGGGGCCACGACCGCGCAGTCGATACCCTCAGCCACGAGGCGATCAGCCAATGTACCCAAGCCGTCTCCGACGACGACACAGCGACGTACCCGGGCCCGAGCGAAGAGGCGGAGATCGCTTCGCCGGTAGCCACCGGGTCGACCCGGAGCGAGAACTGCGTCGTTGCCCGCGCTTCGGACGGCAAGCGCGTCGGCGATCGAGGCGACAAGGATCACCTCTGCACCTGTCGTAGCGGCGCGTTCGTTGAACATGGCACCGGGCAGACCCGACGCCCACTGGTGCTCGCCTGCGGGCTGGGACAGTCGGGTCCCCCACAGCTGGAGGACTCGGTTGCCAGCGGAGAGGACTGGCACGACCATGCAACCCCGGAAGTGCTCGTGCCCAGAGGAGCGGTAGATGCCGAGGCGTGCGAGCTGCTCGCGCAGCTTGGCCCCGTCCTTTCGGTTGGCTTCGGGGAGACGGTAGCCGAGGGTGCGGTTGGCAAACCCGATGCGCAGCTCGTCGGCCAGCAGCTCCTCGACCCCGTGCTCGACCAGCCATTGGCGTGCAGGCTCCGAAACACGCCGCTCGCCTTGGTAGTGGGCCAAGACCGCGTCGATGACGGCCTCGTCATCGACGTCCGGATCGCACAGCAGCGGGAGCGGGCGGATCGAGGACTTGGTGACCTTGCCTCTCGAGCCATCAGCCACCCAGCCGGCACGCACGAGCTCGGCGGCATGGCTCATCGAGAACCCCCCGAGGTTCGCAACCAGCTCGACAGCGCCCCCCGACCCGCAGCCACACGCCCAACGCTGCGCTTCAGGGTCGAACAACAAGTCGCCAGCACAGCGCGGGCAGGTGCCGACGAGTCCACCGCTGTCGGACCGCAGCAAGACGCCGAAGGACCGGGCCAGCTCTGGCAGCGTCCTGGCGTCGGCTTTGCCCACAGCTCCTCCCTACGATAATCGTCGTTAGGAGCTATAATACCTCTCATATCAACCACCATCCAGTCCGTTCTCCGGTAGGGTTTGGGGCCGTGGAGTTCGCCGATCACCTGGCCAAGCTGCGCCGACAGCGCGGCCTCACCCAGGTCGCCTTGGCCAAGCGTGCCGGCGTGAACGTCTCCCAACTCCGCCGCTACGAGGGCGGCGGCTCCGAGCCTTCCCTCGCCGCATTGCGGCGCCTGGCCATTGCACTCTCGTGTACCACCGACGCCCTCGTGTTCGGAGACGACCCTCGGCTCCCCGACGACGAAGCACTTCGTCTCGCCTTCGAAGCCACAACCTTCCTCGACGACACCGAGCGCGCCACCGTCCACGCAGTGCTCGACGCGTTCTTGGCGCGCCACGGCGCCCGACACGGCGAAGAAGGCCCGCGTGGCCCGAGGACCCGACGCCCCGGCAACTGAACGCCACCAGGGCAAAATGGGCGCGCACTCCGCCAGCCCTACCGATCGGCTGCCTGACCGGGCCCTGGAGTCGAGCAGCGAGTGGGCGAACGGTGGGAAGGTGCTGATGGTTGTCGTCATGGACTCGTCGCCCACGATCAGGAATCGCGCCACCTATGAACCGGCGCGGACGCTTCAGAATGCGACAAACACGCCTTGGAGGTCGGGCGAGCTACCACATCATGGGTCGGGTGCAGCAGTGTTGGCTGCCACGGGCTTGGCCGCCGCCCGGCCGTGGATGTCGAAGATCAGCAAAATGTCACCTGGAGTCGGGGTCCCGCCCGTTAACGCATACACCGCTTCCGACGTGGCCGTTCGCGTCCATCAGGGTGCCGATTTCCTTGCCGGTCTCAGAGGCGGGGACCAGGACCGGCACAGAGGCCGGTACGGAAACCGGCGCAGAGACCTACTGCCTTGCCCCGGACAGCGGAAACTTGCTCTGTTTCAAGACTCTTGGTTTCAGCAGCGCGACCGATGGAAGG
>JBELAS010000011.1:0-13215 GCA_049508615.1 Acidimicrobiales bacterium | reverse complement strand
TTGCACACGTTCAGCTCGAGGTTTCCCCGGCTGCCGGCCACGGCTACGGCGACGTCGTTGCCCATGACCTGAATGCAGACCATGATCATCGCCTCGCACTGCGTGGGGTTCACTTTTCCAGGCATGATCGACGAGCCGGGCTCGTTGGACGGCAGAACGAGCTCTCCCAAGCCGCTTCGTGGACCCGACCCGAGCCAGCGGATGTCGTCGGCGATCTTCGTGAGCGACACCGCCAGGGTGCGCAGCGCTCCGCTCGCGTGCACGAGCGCGTCGTGGGCGCCGAGCGCGGCGAACTTGTTCGGCGCAGAGACGAAGGGCAGCCCGGTCAGCCTGGCGATGTAGGCGGCGGCGCGAGCTCCGAAGTCGGGATGGGTGTTCAGGCCCGTCCCCACCGCCGTTCCCCCGAGCGCCAGCTCGCACAGGCCCGGCAAGCTCGCCTCGACACGTGCGATGTCTGCGTCGAGCTGCGCGACGTACCCAGAGAGCTCCTGGCCGAGCGTGAGTGGGACCGCGTCCATCAGGTGTGTGCGGCCGATCTTCACCACGTCCGAGAACGCCGTTGCCTTCTTCTCGAGCGCTTCACTCAGGGCACGCACTGCCGGAAGCAGCAGGCCAGTCAGCTGCTCGGCTGCGGCGATGTGCATCGCGGTGGGAAAGGTGTCGTTCGACGACTGGGACATGTTCACGTGGTCGTTGGGATGAACAGGCGTCTTCGATCCCAGCTCGCCGCCCGCCAGCTCGATGGCACGGTTGGCGATGACCTCGTTCGCGTTCATGTTCGTCTGCGTGCCACTCCCGGTCTGCCAGATGCGCAGCGGGAAATGCTCGTCAAGGGTGCCGTCGGTAACCTCGCGAGCTGCCTCTACGATCAGATCGGCGAGCCGCCGTTCGAGCTTCCCCAGCTCGGCGTTCGTCAACGCGGACGCTTCTTTGAGGATGCCGACCGCCCGCAGGAGCGGCCTGGGCATCGTGTCGTCCCCTATGGGGAAGTGCACGAGCGACCGCTCTGTCTGGGCACCCCAATACCGGTCGGCGGGGACCTCGATCGGTCCCATTGAATCGGTCTCGACACGTACCGCACTCACCAGATCACTCCTCTGTTAGCTGTTCGTGTCCCACGGTAGTAGGGACACGCAGGACCTCGCCTCCCATGCTCGGGCACGGTGAAGGTACCAGCGTCAAGTGTGTGAGGCGGCTTGAGCTGTTCGCGTGCCACCGATGACAAGCGGTGACCGGAGCGTCAGGTGGTGCGATCGAGAGTTCCGAACGTACCCGTAAGGGTGGAGCCTGCGAGCGCCACTAAATCGAGCTCGTGGGCGTCGGGCATGTTGAACACCAGGCCGTCGAGCCCGGCGTCGAAGAAGGCACCCACCTCCTCGACTACCGCGTCGGCGTCGCCTGCAGTCACTGTGGAGCGCAGCGACGCCTCGTCCTGTCCGCGTCGAGAAGCGAGCTCCTTGATGCGGCGGTCGGCTTCCTTTTGTGTGTCTGCGATCACGAGAGTGCCCAGTCGCGTCCTGGTCACTGTGGAAGGGTCACGCCCGACCGCCTCGCAATGGCTGTCTAGGACCGCCAGCTTGTGCCGAACGGTGTCCACATCGCCGAAGATGTTGCAAGCATCCGCGTGCTCGGCCACCAGCCTCAACGTCCGGCGCTCACCGCTTCCGCCAACGAGGATCGGCGGCCCACCAGGCTGGAGTGGACGCGGGTAGTTGGCGGCATTGTGGATGCTGTAGTAGCGGCCCTCGAAGCTCGGCGCGTCCTCCCTGAACATCGCCCGGCAGATGCGCAGTGCCTCGTCGAGGCGTCCGAAGCGCTCCGTCAAGGACGGGAAATCGAAACCGAGCCCCTCGTGCTCGTCATCGAACCAGGCGGCTCCGATCCCGAGAACGGCGCGCCCGCCCGAGAGCACGTCGATCGCCGTGACCTCCTTCGCGAGCAGGGCGGGGTTCCTGTACGTGACACCGGTCACCATCGCTCCCAATCTGGCCAAGCTGGTGCGCCCGGCGAGGCCACCGAGCAACGTGTACGCCTCGAACATCGGCTCCTCGCGACGTCCCACGTATGGGATCTGGAAGAAATGGTCCATTACCCACAATGAGTCGAACCCCGACGTCTCAGCCGCGGTCGCGATGGCCACGACGCGCTCGAAAAGGCCGGTACCAACTTCGTCCGGGTACGTGAAGCTCGGGATCTGGAGCCCGAAACGCGTCAGGTGTCTCATTGCCCGAAGCTAGCGCGTTGAGATACTGCCCACGCCGTCGACCACCGCGAACACGCCAGCAACGAGGAGCCGCGAACGGGCGGAAGGCCAGCTCAGTGGTGCCGCTGTTGTCGGTTACGACTCGAAGCGCCCTCTGAACGCGCCTGCTCGCTCGACCCCCGCGCTCAGGCTCCGTACCCTGTGGGCAAGTACGGCGTCGGAGGTGACGACCCTCACCTCGGCGCCAGGCCACCGGACGAGATCCTCGACGAGATGCACGATCGCGTGGTCAGCCGCATCGGGGCCCCCCGGGGCAAACACCGCGCTGACGCCGGCCGCAGCTGCCTCATCGACCTCGCCCGACACAGGTTGGCCGTCGAACACCACGGTCACGTCGCCTACGGCACCGTCACCAGCCAGTATGCCCAGCTTGCGCACTAAGAGCCGGCGCGCACCGGCACGGTCCCGCCACCAACCGTCGGGCCGGGAACCGATCACGTTCATCCCGTCGACGATGAGGTGCATCGAGACGACCTCCGGAACATCTCACTCGTTCTATTTGGGAACACAAGCCGTTCCACGCTATCTGGAAGCACGCGCCAGTCCACACCGTCTCGGTGGGCGGCCTGCGCGACGAAGGTCACGATCCGAGCTGATCGAGCCGTTCAACAGGTCGAGTGAGATGCCGGGAGCGCCTTGCGCCCGGCTATCGGCGCGGTCGTGACCACCATCCCCCCTCGCTCGCCGCCAGTCCGGACACGGCCAGCTGTTCAAGTGCGAGCGCGACCTCACCGAGCGAGAGACCGCAACGGCGGACCACGGTGTCGAGATGGGCAGGGTCGTGGTCAAGTGCTCGAAGGACCCTGGCCGCGACTGGGTTCGGTGCGCGGCTGGGCTCACTCGACTGGTGGCTCCTGGAGCTCGTCCGGCGGGGATGCGGTCTCGAGATCTCGGGTCGGCCGGCAATGGCCAGTTCGAGCGTCGTGATCACGTCGTCGACGTCGCGAATCGGGGACGCGCCGTCGACCAGAAGCGCGTTGGTGCCCGCGGACGCGGCGCTTCGAACCGAACCGGGCACCGCCGTCACCGCGATACCGCGCTCGGATGCGGCCTTGACCGTGTGCAGTGCGCCCCCGCGCACATGGCACTCCACCACCACCACCACCACGTGCGCCAACGCGGCCATCACCCTGTTGCGAACGACAAACCACCAGGCGGGGGCGCCGAGCGATCCTGGAGGAAGCTCGGACACGACCACACCGCGCTCGGCTACAGCTCGGAGAAGGGTTGCCTGCGATCGAGGAAGGAGCGCGTCCGGAGCGGTCCCCAGTACCCCGAACACCGGTGCGCCCTGAGCGGCAAGAGCCCCGCTGTGAGCGGCGGTGTCGATGCCCCGGGCGAGACCAGACACCACCACGACACCGGCATCGGCAAGACCGCGACCGAGCTCGGAGGCAATGCCGAGCCCGTAATGGGTGGCCGAGCGAGTGCCGACGACGCTCACGCGCGGGACACCGTCACAGACGGTGGGATCGCCGATGGCGAAGAGCACCGCAGGTGCCTCGTGGTCGGATATCAAGCCGGCCGGGTACCCGGGCTGGCCGAGCACGATCACCGAAGTACGGCTGCGCTCGCACGCTGCGCTCACCGTGTCGAGCAGCTCGCTGCGAGCCTCGTCCCGGTAGGTGCCCTCTGGGTCCGCAGGGTGCCGACCGCGCGCCAGCGCCTCCCAGGCTTCTAGAGGCGTAAGACCGTCGAGGAAACGACGCAGCCGCCGCGGACCCGCCCCGAGGCTTGCCAGGCCCGCGGCATACCGCTCGTCATCGCTGAGCCGGCCGACGTCGCTCATCTCCCACCGCAGCTCGTCACGTTACGAACTCTGAACTGACCACCTTGCAAGCTCCCTTGCACGGCCTCTCACACCCGCACGCGTGATTCGGTCGCTGGCTGACCAAGTGGACAGGTCAAGCGCGAAGGGTGACCACTTGACCTCAGGCGGCGTTGTGGCGGTGGGCGGTCTGTACCGGTGAGTCACGAGGCAACCTGCTTCTCGAATCCCTCGACCTGCACATGGAAACCGACCGCCTCAGCCAGCTCCCGCAGTCTGCGAGCGCCAGGAATCGCACTTGCTCGGGAGCCGTCATCGCGAAACTGCCTCCACGAGCAGCGTCTCGCGCGCCGCGCGCAGGGAAAGTGCTTCTGCGACTTGGCGCTCGCCAACGACGGCCCCGACACGATCGAGGTCGGCGATCGTGCGTGCAACACGCCGTACGCGATGCAGCCCGCGCGCCGAGAGGGCCCCGGACCGAAGTCGTCGCTCGAGGAGCGCCGCTGCCTCCGGAGCCAACGGGATCGTCTCCTCCAACGAAGACATGGACAGCTCGGAATTGCGCCGCACTCCTCTTGCCTGAGCCTCGAGGCGGGCGAAGCGCACCCGTTCGGCCACCTGCGCCGAGGACTCCCCGGGCGCACCCCCGACGAGGTCCTCGACGTCTGGGCGTGCCAGCGAGATGGCGAGATCGAACCTGTCCAGGAGAGGTCCCGACAGCCTGCGCGTGTAGCGCGCGCGGTCACGGTCGCTACACCGGCACGCGCCGCTCACCGAACCTTCGCCGCACGGACAGGGGTTCATGGCGCCGACGAGAAGGAAACGGGCCGGCAGGTCCGCGGACGCACGCGCCCGCGTGACGTGCACCACCCCCTGTTCCAGAGGTTGCCGCAACATGTCCAGCACCACCGCGGGAAACTCGCCGAGCTCGTCCAAGAAGAGGACCCCACAGTGCGACAAGCTGGCCTCACCCGGCCGCAGCCACGCCGTACCACCACCTATGAGAGCCACCTCGGTAGCACTGTGGTGCGGCGCGCGAAACGGAGGGCGCTCGGGGAGACCTCCACCGGGCACGGGAACCCCGGCGGCCGACCAGACGCGCATGACCTCGAGTGCCTCGTCGCGTCCCAACGGCGGCAGTATCCCCGGAAGTCGGGTGGCAAGCATGGTCTTTCCCGACCCGGGTGGCCCGACTAGAAGCAGGTGGTGCCCGCCCGCGGCGGCAACCTCGAGAGCTCGTCGGCCTGCGAGCTGTCCCCGTACGTCGCACAAGTCGGGCTCCGACGCACGTGGCACCCGAGCGTCCGCGGCCACCTCATCCCAAGTGGTCGCCCCGCGAAGCGCACGAAGCAGCGCCTTCACGTTTCGCGTGGCGCGCACCTTCCTGCCCGCGACCAGCGCTGCCTCGGAAGCGCACGAACTTGGCACCACCACCTGTGGCGTCGAGAGCGAAGCAGTCAGCGGAACGATCCCGGGGACTGGTCGCAACGAGCCGTCCAAGCCGAGCTCACCCACGAACGCGAAGTCTTCGACGCACTCGGGAGCGAGCTGCCCGGAAGCGACGGCCACGCCAATGGCGATCGGCAGATCCAGCCATACCCCGCCCTTCTTGATGCCGGATGGCGCGAGGTTGACCGTCATCCGACGGTTCGGCCATTCCAGCCCGCTCGTCACCAGCGCGGCGCGCACCCGGTCACGTGATTCGCGCACCGCTGCGTCCGGAAGGCCCACGATGCTGAACCCCGGTAGCGCGTGGTCCGCGACGTGGACCTCCACGTCGACGGGACTCCCCTCGACTCCGTGGAGGATGGCGGATGAGATACAGGCGAGCATGGAAGCCCCCGTACGACAACGACGTCCCGGCAATTGACCGCGACGTGACTGCAGGGGTGGAGTGCCGCATCGGGCGCCGGCCTCTCGAGGCGCTGGGAAAGACGCTATAAGCAGGGTGTGACGCGGCCAGGTCGCCCGTGCTGAGCAAGCTCGTCCGCCGCTTCGGCACTGAGGGAACCGTCCGAGTGTTCTGCCTCTTGTCTCGCTTCGTCCCTCAGCGGCCGGTGAAACGAGGATCGCGCTTCTCGGCGAAGGCACGCATCGCTTCGACGGTGTCGTCAGTGAAGGAGTTCACCGTCTGGCAGCGCGCTTCGTCCTCGAGCGCCTGGGCCATCGTCACGTTCCCGCTGTTGTTCAGGAGCTTCTTCGTCATCGACAGCGCGATCGTCGGGCCCCGGGCCAGCCTGCGCGCCCAATCGTCTACGAACGCGTCTAGCTGCGAGTCCGGAAGGACGCGGTTCACGAGACCCATCGACGCGGCCTCCTGCGCCGAGAACATCTCTGCGAAGTAGACGAGCTCCTTCGCCTTGTGCAGGCCGACGAGACGCGGCAAGAGCCAAGAGGCCCCACCGTCGACCGAAAGCCCGCGCCGGGCGAATATCCCGGAGAACCGCGCCCCGTCGGCCGCCACCGTCAGGTCACAGCCGAGAGCCAGGCTGAGACCCGCTCCGGCTGCGACGCCGCGGATCTTGGCGATAGTGGGCTTGGGCAATTCGTGGAGGGCCAGCATCACCTCGCCCAGGAAGCGCATCCGCACGAGACCGGGATCCTCGGGGTCGCCACTCAACCCGTTCGGGTCCGTGATGTCCGCCCCCGAGCAGAACTGGCCGCCGGCGCCCGTCAGTACGAGCACGCGGTCGCTGCGGTCATGGGCCACCTCGACCAGGACGTCGCGGAGCTCCTGCCACATCCGGCCGTTGCCTGCGTTCTTCCGTTCGGGCCGGTTCAGGGTGACGCTCACCACGCCGTCGTCGCGCTTGACCAGGATCGTCTCGGTGCCCACGACGCAACCCTAGGAGCATCGGCCGCCACACCCCAAGTCCCGCCCACGCCGACGACGCCAGCGTCTTGACGCACGGGTACAACCTCTGCAGCGAGTCGAGTACGGCCTGTGGCTCAGAACGCGCCCTCGAGAACCTCGACCGCCAGACGACCGCCCCGCTCGGGGGTGACCGCGGCCACGTCGAAGCGAACCTCTCGAGTCTCGAGTCGCTCTCGGGAAGCCGAGCGCTGCTCTGCCAGCCAGCGAGCAGCGAGACGGCGGAGCCGGTGCTGCTTGGTGGCCGTGACCGCGTCGAACCCGGTGCCGAAGCGCGAGGTCGTGCGCGACTTCACCTCGCAGAACACGACTACCTCACCGCCCGCGCTCTCGAGCACGAGGTCGATCTCGCCCTCCGAGCAGCGCCAGTTCGACGCCACGAGGTGGTAACCGGCGGCGCGGTACCACGCTGCCACCGCCTGCTCCCCACGCACGCCCAAGGAGCGGCGGCCGTCGATTGCCACCTGCTCAACTCCGATCCGACCGAGCCGACGCGCCGATCCTGGACACTTTCTGCCTATCAGCAGATGTGCCCGGCGATCCTTCGACATGACTGTGGGAACACCGAACTCTCACGCCATCGCTCTCATAGCGTCGCCTTGAGACGACTCTCAGGGCATCGTGGTGTCACGTTCGGGGAGCCGTTCCACGTTCACGTCGCGAAACGTGATCACCCGGACGTTCGGCACGAAACGCGCGGGGCGGTACATGTCCCACACCCAGGCGTCGTTCAGTTCCAGCTCGATGCAAGTGGGCGACGCCGACTTGCGCACGGTCACGTTGACCTCGTTCGTCAGGTAGAAGCGGCGGTCGGTCTCCACCACGTAGCGGAAGAGTGGAAGCACGGTGCGGTACTCCTGCACGAGCGCAAGCTCGATCTCGGTTTCGTATCGTTCGAGATCTTCTTCGCTCATCGGTGTCGCCTCTGTGGCATCTGCTCTACGCCTGACGCCTCATCGCTGTGCCCGGCTCGTCCGCGTCCCTCGCCGGGCGTGGCTCTCTCGACCCGTCATCCGGCGGCGGAGCGCCGCCCGACCGCCAGCCCCTCTGTCCAGCCGCCCGAGCCCGTGACTTCAGCGGCCCTAAGGGCGCGCGCCCCGCTTCTCTTTGATCTTCGCGGCCTTCCCCACGCGACCGCGCAGGTAATAGAGCTTCGCACGGCGCACGTCACCTCGGGTCACGACCTCGATCTTGGACAGCACCGGAGAGTGCACCGGGAAGGTTCGCTCCACCCCTACTCCGAAACTGAGCTTGCGAACGGTGAAGGTCTCGCGAGCCCCCGAACCCTGACGGCGGATGACAGCTCCCTGGAAGACCTGGTCACGGTGGCGGTTTCCCTCGACCACGCGCACGTGCACCTTCAAGGTGTCACCCGGGACGAAGTCGGGGACGTCGTCCCGCAGGCTCTCCCGGTCGACGATGTCGGTGGGGTTCATGGCGCGCGTCCCTTCAGGGTCGATCCTCCAAGGCCGACGGCACCCACCGGGACCACCACCAACGGCCGGCCCGGCCCAACGCCGGAACCAGCCAGAATAGCCCGCTAGAGCTCGTCGAGCAGACGTCGCTCCTCGCCGCTCAGCCCGCCCCGAGCCTCGATGAGGTCCGGCCGCCGCTCGAGGGTACGGCGCAGCGCCATCACCGACCGCCACCGGGCGATGCGACCGTGGTCGCCGCTTCGCAGCACCTCGGGCACCTCCCAGCTCCTGAAGACCGCCGGCCGGGTGTACTGGGGGTACTCGAGGAACCCCGACCCGAAGCTCTCCTCCACCCCCGAGGCATCGTTCCCCATGACCCCGGGCACCAGCCGGGCGACCGCCTCCACCACCACACAGGCGGCCGCCTCCCCGCCCGCGAGCACGTAGTCCCCGACCGACAGCTCGCCGTCTACGAGGTGGTCGGCCACACGCTGGTCGACCCCCTCGTACCTGCCGCAGAGCAGTGAAAAGCCTCCCGAGACCCCAGACCCCGACGACTTCTCCGACCCCGACGGCCCCAGACCGGCGAGCTCCTCGACGAACGCTTGATCGAGACGCCTCCCTCCCGGAGCGAGGAGGAACAACGGCCGTGGTGGGGAAGACGCCTCGACCGCAGCGAAGACCGGTCCCGGCGCCAGCACCATGCCCGCTCCCCCGCCGAAGGGGGTGTCATCGACCGAGCGCCTGGGATCGCCCGCGCCCGAACGCAGGTCGCAGACCTGAAGCTCCAGCAGACCTTCTTGGCGCGCCCGACCGAGCAAGGACCCGGAGAAGAAGTGCTCCAGCAAATCGGGAAAGATCGTGAACACGAATATGCGCAACGGCGACACCCAGCTGTCAGTCCAGTAGTCCGGACGGTACGTCCACCACCACACTCCCAGAACCACGCTCGACTACGAAGCACACCGGCACGAGGCCTCCTCCCTCGAGCTCCAGCAGGTCGCTCGCCGGGTTGGCCAGCACCGAGCTGACCTTCCCCAACTCCTCGCCTGCGGTGGAGCGCACGACTGACCCGATGAGGTCGTGTACCCACAGGGCCTCGGGGTCCGAGAGTGGACGGGCGAGGAGCGGCGCGCCCCGCAGGCGCTCGGCCGCCTCCAGGTCACCGACGCCGTCGAAGCAGACGAGCCAGCGTCTGGAGGATCGTCGTGCACGCGTGACACGAAG
Organism: Acidimicrobiales bacterium; assembly: GCA_049508615.1. Taxonomy (GTDB): domain Bacteria; phylum Actinomycetota; class Acidimicrobiia; order Acidimicrobiales; family UBA8190; genus Bog-564. Next base: position 3,670 of record JBELAS010000011.1, on the reverse strand, counting down.
CTCGCGACCTGAGGTGTACAGCAGCGAACCGGCCTCCACCCGTTCAGGTCGGTTCGTCACGAGCTCGACGACAGTCTCGCCCGACAACCCATGTGGGCGTACCACGCGCCCCACCTCTAGCAGCACTTCGGCCCCGGACCGCGCGTCTTTCACCTCATGGAAGCCTTCGCCCTCTTCGACGACGGGCGTCGATGGTGCCCTCGGGCGGCTCGCCATCGGCTGTGGTCCCGGGTCCCCTGCTTCCTGGCTCTTCGCCTCTCGGCTCACGCCATGTCGACTCGTACAGGCCGGGCACCCCTATCCCCCCGGCGGAACTTACGCCCCTCGGCGCACTCAGTCGTCGACGAAATCGACGTTCGTGTCCACGCCGTCACGCGAGCCGGCCACCCTGACCACCGTGCGAATGGCCTGCGCAACACGTCCCCGGCGTCCGATCATCCTTCCCATGTCCCCGGGCGCGACGTGGATACGGAACTTGAGCGCTCTCCCCGAGTCGTCGGTCTCGATCACGACCGAGTCGGGCTCGGTGGCTATGGCGCGGGTCACGTACTCGAGGACGCCTCGCGCTGTCCCACCCTCGATCCGGTTCCCGGCCATGTCGTCGACGGTCTCGAATTCCCTCGCGACTTCGTTGCCCGAGACAGCATCGTCCTCTTCCGGCCTGTCGAAATCGCCGTCGTTCATCGCCTTCGTCCCCGAGAGACCGGCCACGAACAAGGCGTTTTCATAATCGGTTCGCTCACCTTCGGCTCGCTCACTTCTACTCCGCCGGGGACTTAGCCGGCTTGTACTCCTCCCACGCTCCCGAAGTGCGCAGCAGCTTCTCGACCCGCTCGGTGGGCGTGGCGCCCTGGCGCAACCACTTGAGCGCCTTGGCGTTGTCGAGCTCGACGACTGCGGCCGGGTCGGCGGCCGAGCGTCCCCTCGGCGCGTAGGTACCGATGATCTCGATGAACCGGCCGTCGCGCGGCGAGCGGCTGTCAGCCGCGACCACGCGGAACGTGGGTTGTTTCTTCTTACCCATCCGCATGAGCCGGAGCTTCACGGACATCGCCTGTCTCCTGCCTTCCACACCTTCGCCGCCTCGGACGACCGAGGAAGTCTACCGGCGTCCGGACCTACCGGATTTGGGGGTGACCCGACCGCCCTTCTTCTTCTTCTTGCCCTGCTTGGTGCCCTGGCCCCCGGCGCCATGCCCCGCCCGGTCGCTCGACGCCCTGCCCTGCGAGCGGGCGCCCCCCGACGCGCCCGAGGCGAACGTGCCCGGCACCCCGCCCAGCAAGTCCTGCGCTGCGAGCTCCGGGGTGCCGATCAGGTCCTGTGCACCCAGCTGCTTGGTCAAGGCATCGGAGACCGCTCCTGCACGCCCGCCCCCGAGCATGCCCTTCAACATGCCCGGGGAACGGATCAGCTTCTGGGCTTCGGAGAACTGCCGCAGGAGCTGGTTCACCTCCTGGGTGGTGGTGCCGCTTCCGCGGGCGATGCGTACCCGGCGCGAGCCGTCGACTGTGGCGGGTTCGGCACGTTCGGCCGGTGTCATCGAACGGACGATCGCCTCGACCTGGGAGACCTGTCCGTCGTCGACGGCCGCGCTCGCCTGCCTCAGCTCCTTTCCCAGTCCCGGCATGAGAGAGAGGATGCCGCCGAGGGGGCCCAGCTTCTTCACCTGTTGGAGTTGAGAGAGGAAGTCCTCGAGGGTGAAGCGGCCCTCCAACATTCGCGCCGCGTTCTCTTCTGTCAGCTCGCGGTCGAACTCGCGCTCGGCCTGCTCTATCAAGCTGAGCACGTCCCCCATCCCGAGGATGCGACTCGCCATGCGGTCGGGGTGGAACTGGTCGAAGTCCGCCAGACGCTCGCCGGTGGAGGCGAAGGCAATGGGCCTGCCGACGACCTGCTTCACACTCAACGCGGCGCCTCCGCGGGCATCGCTGTCGAGCTTCGTGAGGATCACGCCGTCGAGCTCCAGCACGGCATGGAACGCGCCTGCAGTGGCGACGGCGTCCTGTCCGGTCATGGCGTCGATCACGAGGAAGGTCAGGTGGGGCACCACGGCCGACGAGACCCGACGCACCTCGTCCATGAGCGCTTCATCGATGGCGAGACGGCCGGCGGTGTCCAGAACCAGCACGTCCCGCCCGGTGCGACGAGCTTCCTCCACGCCGGCCGCTGCAACAGCAACCGGGTCGGTTGACTCGCTGAACACCGGCACCTGCGCCTGGGCACCCAGGATACGCAGCTGCTCCACGGCAGCGGGGCGCTGGAGGTCGGCGCCCACGAGCATCGGGTTGCGTCCCTGGCGGAGGTACCACCGTGCGAGTTTGGCCGCCGTGGTCGTCTTGCCCGAACCTTGCAAGCCAGCGAGGAGAACGACTGTAGGAGGGGCGGAGGCATAGGTGATACGCAGGGTTTCGCCGCCCAGCGCTGACACCAGCTCTTCGTGGACGGCCTTCACCACCTCCTGGCCCGGGCTCAGGCTCCTCGAAAGGTCCTGGCCGACGACCCGGGTGCGCACCGAGTCGACGAAAGACCTCGTCACCCCGACGTCCACGTCGGCTTCGAGCAGTGCGGTACGGATCTCGCGAAGGGCCTCGTCGACGTCGGCCTCGCTCAGACGTCCGCGGCTTCGCAGACGCCCGAGGACACCCTCGAGGCGGTCGGAGAGCGCGTCGAACACGGCCTCTCAGGCTACCGGAGGTACGTGCCTCTCAATCGAACAGGGCATCGACGAACTCGTCGGCGTCGAAAGGCACCAAGTCGTCGGCGCCCTCGCCGATTCCGACGAGCTTGACCGGCAGCCCGAGCTCGCGCTGGATCGCCACCACGATCCCGCCCTTGGCGGTCCCGTCGAGCTTGGTGAGCACCACGCCCGTCACCCCTACGGCCTCTGTGAACTGCCTTGCCTGGGCCAGACCATTCTGGCCAGTGGTGGCGTCGAGGACCAGGAGCACCTCGGTCACCCGTCCCGGCGGCCGGTCTGCCACCCGACGGATCTTCTTGAGCTCCTCGACCAGGTTCACCTTCGTGTGAAGACGGCCCGCAGTGTCTGCGAGGACCAGGTCGTCTCCCCGTGCGGCCGCCCGCCTCACCGCGTCGTAGACAACCGCGCTCGGATCTCCTCCTTCGGCCCCGCGTACGACCGGAACCCCGGCTCGCTCGGCCCATGCTGCAAGCTGCTCGGTAGCCGCGGCGCGGAAAGTGTCGCCCGCCGCCAGAACGACCGAACGGCCCTCGGCCACCTGATGGCGGGCGACCTTACCGATCGTGGTGGTCTTCCCGACACCGTTCACCCCGACGAAGAGCCACACGTCGGTCATATGACCAGAAGTGCGCGCGCTCGTGCCATCTTCCGCCGTGGTCGTGTCGCCGGCTGACTCCGTCGCGGCAACTCCCACCGCCTCCTCGGCCCCATCAGCTTCTGCGTCCACCACGGGAATGCCAGCACCGGGCTGCCCTGCGTCAACGACCGCCCGCTCACCGGCACCGTCCCCTCGTCGTATGCCGGCACTGCCAGTCACATGAGCGTCGGTGCCCTCCTCCGGTCCGGTGCTGATACCGTCGACTCGCATGTTCGCGACACCATTCGATTGCAGGGTCGCGCGCAGATCGTCGCGAAGCGCTTGGAGCACCGCGTCTGGCCCACGCAGTTCCCGACGACGGACCCGAGTGCGCA
>JBELAS010000109.1:0-5501 GCA_049508615.1 Acidimicrobiales bacterium | reverse complement strand
GCAGGGGTCCGCAGCGCTGTGAGATCCACCGCGCCAGGCTCTGTGAGCGCCACCACGCAGCCGCCGAACCCCGCACCGGTCAGCCTGGCGCCGAAGACGCCCGGCAGGGAGAGGAGATGGTCGACCAGGTCGTCGAGCGCCCGGGTCGAGACCTCGAAGTCCTGTGCCAGGCTGCGGTGGCTCGCCGTCATCAGCCGTCCGGCCTCCGTCGGGTCTCGGTTCTCCAGCGCCGAAGCGCACCAACGGACACGGTCGCACTCGGTGACCACGTGGCGGGCCCGGCGGCGCAGCAGCGGGTCCGAGATGCCGACCAGGTCGCCCGGGCTCACGTGTCCGAGGGGACCCAAACCGAACGCGGCCGCCTCGCACTCGGCGCGCCGGGCAGCGTACGGCGAGCGGTCCAAGCTACGGCGCTCTCCGCAGTGGACCACGATCACCTCGAGCTGCTCGGGGATCTGTACCGGAAGTGTCGAGAGGTCGGCGAAGTCGACGAGGAGCGCGCAATCCTCGGCCGCTTGGGTCACGATCAGCTGGTCCATCAGACCGCAAGGGACTCCCGTGGCGGCCTGCTCTGCGCGCTGGCAGGTTATCGCCATCGTGATCGGCTCCGTCTCGAGGCCGAGCGCCAATGCCAGTGCCACCTCGAGCGACGCGCTCGAGGACAGTCCCGCACCCACCGGCAGGGTGGTGTCGACGGTGCCGCGCCCGCCACTCCTCGGTCGCACGACGGCGACCATCGCGGCCACGTAACGAGCCCAACGTGGCTCGAGCGCCCGAAGAAGCTCGGCATCGAACCGCACGTGAACGTCGACATCGGCGGGATCGGGCTCCCCAGCGGAACAGAGCACCACGCGATGGCTCGTGTCCGGGGTGAAAGCCACAGTCGTGCCGAGGTCGACTGCCATCGGCAGAGCCAGGCCCTCGTTGTAGTCGGTGTGGTCCCCGATCAGGTTCACCCGCCCCGGGCTGTAGGCACAGATCTCATGGCTCTCGACGCTCATCGGTATTGCACACCTCCCCGGTAGTATCGAAGGTCATGATCCTCGCGACGGGATTGCTCGCGACACGATTGTTGACGAAGAATTTCCAGACTAGCTCAGCGAGACGTCGGAGGCCAAGTTCGAGTTCGACTTCGAGGGGAGCATCGCACCCTTCCGGCCGTCGGAGATCTCGATGAGCTCTCTCTTTGGGACGAGACCGTAGCCGATGAGCGGTCCGCTCGATTCAGTGCGTGTCATAGAGCTAGCAGGTATCGGGCCCGGTCCGTACGCGTGCATGTTGCTGGCCGACGCGGGAGCGGATGTTCTGCGCGTCGACCGACCGACCGGTCCCGGAGTGCGACCCGCTGAGAAGCCGCATTGGGAATTGCTGAACCGCAGCAGGCGTTCGGCGTCCGTCGACCTGCGAAACCCCGAGGGTGTGACGCTCGTGCTCGACCTGGTGGCTCAAGCCGACGCGCTCGTCGAAGGCTGGCGCCCAGGGGTCGCAGAGCGCCTCGGCGTCGGACCCGAGGTGTGCCTCGAGCGCAATTCCCGCCTCGTATACGGCCGAATGACCGGGTGGGGCCAAGAAGGTCCTCTCGCCCGGACCGCAGGGCACGACATCGACTACATCGCGATCTGTGGAGCGCTGTGGTCCATTGGACGTCACACAGAGCGCCCGGTGCCTCCGCTCAATCTCGTCGGCGACTTCGGTGGCGGGGGAATGCTGCTCGCCTTCGGTCTCGTAGCCGCCCTGTTGGAGGCGAGAAGCAGCGGCAAGGGCCAAGTCGTGGACGCGGCCATGGTGGACGGGGCGGCTTCCCTCATGACGATGACGTACGCATTTCACCAACTTGGTTGGTGGCGCGAGGATCGTGGCGTAAACATCATCGACACGGGGGCGCCCTTCTACGAGGTGTACGAGACAGCGGACGGCAAGTGGTTCGCGGTCGGCGCGATCGAGCCACAGTTCTACGCCGAGTTGCTGAGGGTCATGGGCCTCGAGAACGAGGAATTACCGGCGCAGATGGACCGTGACCGGTGGCCCGAGGTGAAGGAGCGTTTCGCCGAGGTCTTTCGCACGCGAAGCCGCGACGAATGGGCAGAGCTGTTCTCGGGTACCGACGCGTGTGGCGCGCCGGTGCTGTCACCGTGGGAGGCGCACACCCACCCCCATAATGCCGAGCGCCACACCTTCGTCGAGGTCGCCGGCGTTCTCCAACCGGGCCCGGCACCTCGCTTCAGCCGCACCCCGTCTCGCATTCAGCGCCCGCCTCCGGTCGTGGGCGAGGACACCGACGAGGTTCTCGGCGCCTGGGGCATCGAAGCCGGACGCATCGAGCGCCTGCGCGAGACGGGCGCCGTCTACTGAGCAGGATCAGAGGTTCACGACAGGACACGTCACCGTGCGGGTGATCCCCTCGATGAGCTGGATGTGGCTCACCACCATCCGGCCCAGCTCGTCGACCGATGCCGCCTCTGCCCGCACGATCACGTCGTAGGGGCCGGTCACGTCCTCGGCCGACACCACGCCGTCGATCGCGCTCACCTGTTGAGCCACGTTGGCGGCCTTGCCGACCTCGGTCTGAATGAGCACGTACGCGTTGACCGCCATCGTCGTCTCCTCCTCGTAGCCCACGAAAAGGCCTCGAAGATACAGCCTAACCCTGCTGGCCGCCGTGCAGACTCTGAGAGTCGAGACGATGCTCGAGGGCGTCGACTTGAGCGGCGAGCTCGGCCGGCAGACGGTCCGCGAACTTCGCGTAGTGCTCGCGGATGAGCGGCACCTCGGCTCGCCACTCGGAGTCGTCGACCTGGAGCAGCGCAGCCATCTGCTCCTTCGAGACGTCCAGCCCGTCGATGTCGAGGGAGCCAGGTGCGGGCACGAGGCCCGCAGGGGTCTCGATCACCTCCCCCCGACCCGCCGCGCGCTCGAAGATCCAAGCGAGCACGCGCGAATTCTCACCGTAGCCGGGCCAGAGGAATCGGCCCTGTGCATCTTTTCGGAACCAGTTGACGAGGTACAACCGCGGGAGCTTCGAGGTGTCGGAGGCCTTTCCGACGGTAAGCCAGTGTGCGAAGTAGTCGGCCATGTTGTAGCCACAGAACGGGAGCATCGCGAACGGGTCGCGCCGTAGCGTCCCGACCGCCCCAGTGGCTGCCGCCGTGGTCTCCGAGGCCATGGTCGACGCAAGGAACACCCCGTGCTCCCAGTTGAACGCTTCGGTCACGAGTGGCGCCACCGAACGCCGTCGTCCGCCGAACATGATCGCCGAGATCGGCACACCTCCGGGGTCCTCCCACTCCGGCGCGCACGCCGGGTTCTGCAACAGAGGCACGGTGAACCGGGCGTTCGGATGGGCGGCGGCGGTGCCGCTCTCGGGGGTCCAGTTCTCGCCCCTCCAGTCGGTGAGGTGGGCAGGCGGCGTGTGCTCCATCCCCTCCCACCACACGTCGCCGTCTTCGGTGAGAGCGGTGTTCGTGAAGATGCAATTCGAATCGAGCATCTTCATGGCATTCGGGTTGGTCTCCTTGCCGGTGCCGGGCGCCACCCCGAAGAGTCCCGCCTCCGGGTTGATCGCGTACAGGCGACCGTCGGGGCCGAACTTCATCCAGCAGATGTCGTCGCCGATCGTTTCAGCCTTCCAGCCGGAGAGAGTGGGGACGACCATGGCCAGGTTCGTCTTCCCGCAAGCGGAGGGGAAGGCGCCGGCGACGTAGCGCACCTCGCCTTCGGGTGAGGTGAGCTTCAGAATCAGCATGTGCTCGGCGAGCCACAGGTCGTCGCGGGCCATCACAGAAGCGATACGAAGGGCAAAGCACTTCTTGCCGAGCAGAGCGTTGCCGCCGTACCCCGAGCCATAGGACCAGATCTCTCGGGTCTCGGGGAATTGAACGATGTATTTGTTCTCGGAGTTGCAGGGCCAGGGAACGTCGCGCTGCCCTGGCGCGAGCGGGACTCCCACCGAGTGCAGGCAGGGAACGAACCATCCCTCGTCACCGAGCACCTCGAGCGCGGGGGTACCCATGCGGGTCATGATCCGCATCGATACCGCCACGTAAGGCGAGTCGGTGATCTCGACACCGATATGCGCGATGGGCGAGCGGAGCGGCCCCATCGAGAAGGGGACCACGTACATCACGCGGCCCTTCATCGAACCACGAAACAACTCGGTGAGGGTGGCACGCATCTCGTCTGGATCACGCCAGTTGTTAGTAGGGCCGGCGTCCCCTTCGAGCTTGGAGCAGACGAACGTGCGGTCCTCCACCCGTGCCACGTCGTCGGGATCGGAGCCGCCCCAGTAGCTGGCGGGTCGCTTCGCTTCCGACAGCCGCGTGAATGTTCCGGTCTCGACGAGCAACGCACACAGGCGCTCGTACTCCTCGGTCGACCCGTCGCACCATTCGATGCTCTCGGGAGTGGTGAGGGCGGCCACCTCGTCGACCCAAGCGAGGAGCTTGCGGTTGGCGGTCTGGCGTCGGTCGGGTGTGGGGGGCATCGGCAGGGCGATCCTCTCTGCGGTGGGGGTCGGCGAGGTCAATGCGGCTAGGTCAATGCTAGGCATTGGACATTCCCAGTCCCAATTCCGAAGACACGTTAGGTGCCAGCATCGGGGCGCACCGTGGTGAGTTTGCAGCCATCGAACGGATCCGGCGGGGCCTCGCAGGCCGGTTCTCCGGCCCACCCTCTGGTGAGGTCTGGATCGGTGACGACTCCGCGGTCCTGGGCGAGTCGAGGGGCAGGATGTTGTTGGCGACCGACCTCACGGTGGCGGGAGTCCATGCCGATCTGGAGGTGATGGGACTCGAGGATCTCGGATGGAGAGCACTCGTCGCGGCGGTGAGCGACATCGCCGCCATGGGTGGGGCGCCCGGCCATGCGCTGGTAGGGGTGGCGGGTCCTCCATCCAGTGATCTGGACCTCCTCTACGAGGGGATCGGTTCGGCGGCCGAGGCTCACGGCTGCCCGGTGGTGGGTGGGGACCTGTCGACGGCGCGGGAGTTGGTCGTGTCGGTGGCGGTCACCGGACGAGTTCAGGACCCTCCGCCGCCCGTGCTGCGGTCGGGGGCGAGCCCTGGCGATTTCTTGCTCGTTACCGGGGCGCTCGGGGCGTCGGCCGCTGGGCTACGCGTGCTGCGGGAACGTAGACGAGGACGTGCGCGCGCTGGTGACAGTCCACGGGAAGCGATCGGCACCGAGGGTTCGGTGGGCGCGCTCGGTCGAAAGCCTCTGAGCGAGACGCGCGGTACCGAAGCGGCGCTCGTTGCAGCCCATGTGCGCCCACACGCGCGGCTGAAGGAAGGTGAGATTGCACGGCGAGAGGGGGCCTCGGCCATGATCGACGTGTCCGACGGGTTGGCAGCGGACCTGGGCCATCTGGCCGAGGCGTCGGGGGTGGGGTTCGAGCTCGGGGAGGTTCCTGTGGCAGCCGGAGCCCTCGAAGATGAGGCTCTCGGCGGGGGCGAGGATTACGAGCTGTTGATCGCGGTACCCGACCCGGACCGGGTCGTGGCTGCTTT
>JBELAS010000108.1:0-5504 GCA_049508615.1 Acidimicrobiales bacterium | reverse complement strand
TCGTCGGTGCTCGCCTCGATAGGAGAACTGGTCATCGTGGAGCTTTCGGGCGGTCCATTGCGATGGTCCGAAGCCCAGGTGGTTCCAGTCGCCAGTGCCGCTGCACCGGTCCTCGTCCGCGTGTCGGGCAGCACCTCGGCCAACGGCTCTTCGACAACCACCTTTCGAGTTGCGAACCACGGCACGGCACAGATCGATGCGACCGGCACCCCGATGTGTGCACCTCAGACGGCCTGTCCGCAGTATGTCCTGTTGTGGCGCGCAACGGTGGTCGTCCCGGCCGTGGAACCGCCGATCGCTGTAGCGCCGGCGACGGCTGCCCGCACCGTCGGTTGACCTAGCGACCTGGCTCCTCAGCAACCTTTGCAATGCAATACGGAGCCGATGAAAGTGTCCGGCGGGCGGACGTGATCTAGCAAGCACCTGGCTTGGACGCTCAGCGGATAGGCAGTGGCACCGCAGACCGGGCGGTCCCGCCACCCGATGACCCCCTGGTCACAGGCTTGACGTCGGTCACCCGGGGCATCGTGTGGCAGCCTTGCGGGTGTTCCGCTCTTCGGCGCGAGGATCGGGCTCGGTGCAGTCAAGTCGCCTGATTCGGCGTGCCGGTCGGAGCCAAGCGACTTGTTCTGGGGGTCCATCGCGGCCTATTAACCGGAGGTGAGATTCTCCGTGCGGCTTGCTCGACATCCCCGCGCCATCGAGGCGAGCCTGTTCGCCCTGGGCCTTGCGGTCATGGGCCTGGTCTTGGCGTACGCCCCGAACTCACTGCGGCCGACCCCCAGTTACAACGACTACCTGAGCTTCTACAAACCGGTTGCCGCCAACCTAGTGGCCGGCAAGGGATTCATCGGGCTGAACGGCTTGCCAGCGTTGCACGACCCGCCGGGTTACCCCTTGATCCTGGCGTTCGTCTTTTGGCTCGCCGACGGGCTACATCTCGGCCGCGAGGGCATGGTGAACGTGGCCACGGTGGTGACACTGGCCCTGGCCTGCGTGCTCGTGTACCGGGTCGCGCGGGCCATGTTCGGGCAAAAGGTCGGCGTTGTGGCCGCCTTGTTGTGGCTCACATATCCCATCGAGATGCTGATGGCGCCGTACCGGTTCTCGGAGGTGCCCTTTACCCCCATCTTGTATCTGACGGCCCTGGTGTTCATCGACGGTGCCGTCCGCGGGTTGCCCAGTTGGCGGCGCATGGCGATGGTCGGCGTGCTTATCGGCGCCGACGCACTCATCCGCCCCCAAGCCATCCTCCTCGTCGTGCCCTACGGGCTGGCGTTGTGGGCACACGCTCACCACTTGCGCCGAAGCGAGAAGGACACGCGAGATGCCGCCACAGCTCACCGGAGACGAGCGACCGTCGGACTTTGCGCTGTCATGGTCGTTGCCTATCTGGGCACCGTGGCCCCCTGGGAAATCTGGGTAAAGGCCCGTACGGGCCAGACCATCGCTTTGTCGGACGGAGGTCCCAGCGCCATCCTCAACGGCCTGACCGTCGGGCTCCACCCGATCGACGAGCGAGGCCACGTGAGCCTCCCGTCGGGTGTCGTCGCTCTTGAGAAGCGGGTACAGGCCCACCAGGCGACGCTCACTACCGTGGGGAAGATCGCCCATTTCATGGGCGGGCAGCTCCTGGCCCACCCCCTGCCAGTCGTCGCGCTGATCGTCTTCAAGGCTGCCAGCTCGTTCTACGGCACCAATTCACTGACTCACGAACCGCTCATCGCTCTCATCCAGTTGCCGTACCTCGGCTTCATGATCGCCGGGCTCGTCCTGGCGTGGCGATCCGGAGGAGTCCGACGCCGGGTAGCCGTTCTCGCCATCGCCGTCGTCGGCTACATGTGGATTATGACAATTGCCGTGTTGTCGATCGTCCGCTACATGGGCCCGGCGCTTGGCCTGCTGATCCCCTTCGCTGCTCTCGCCCTCGTACGGAGTTGGGAGTGGCTCCAAGCGCGCCGGCTGGGCGCCGGAGCGGCGGAGCCGAGGGCGGACGTCACCTGAGACGCGAGCAACGCCACGCTAGACACGACCGCCTCGAACCGGCAGACAACAGCGGAGGCCGTCTCGGCTACCCCAGCGGCAGGCAGGTGGATAGGGGCCGGCTCGCCCGATATTTGCTCTGCTTCAGAGCTAATATCGGACCGTGCCAGTTCATCGGACCGACCGACACTTGGTGGCCGACCGGCTGTTGGCGGCGATGGCCTCTCTCCGCCGAACATTGCGTCGTCGCGCCCTGCGACCGACGGAACTCTTCTCCCTGACCGGGTCTCAGCTGGAGCTGGTTCGTCTGGTCCGACGCCAGCCGGGGGTGTCGGTCGCTGAGGCCGCCTCGGAGCTCAGGCTCGCGCCCAACACGGTGAGCACTCTCGTTCGCCAGCTGAGCGACTTGCGGCTCCTCTCGCGCAGCGCGGACGCCTCCGACAGGCGCGTCGCGCGCCTAGATCTCTCGACCGACATCCGCCGCAAGGTCGACGCGTGGCGTGACCGCAGGGTGGACGCCTTGACTTCGGCGATGGGCCAGCTCTCCGTCCGCGAAGAGCGATGCCTCGAAGAGGCAGTAAAGGTGCTCGCACGCCTTGGTGCGCATCTGACCGGCTCATGGGAATAGGGCAGATGATCACGATGCCGCTCTTCTTCGCCTCTAACGCGCTCTACCCGGTCAGCATCATGCCCGGATGGCTACAGGTACTGAGCAAGGTGAATCCGCTCAGCTACGAGGTCGACGCGCTGCGCGGAGTGCTGCTCGGGTCGCCGGCGCATCTCGGGGTGGACTTTCTCGTGCTGGTCATTGCGGTGGTGGTCGGAGTCATCACAGCGGCATCACTTGTCAGCCGACTGGCGAATTGAAGCAGCTCCGGTTGTCCGGGCGCCAAAGCGCCGTCACGACGATCAACGGTCGACCAGACGCACAGAAGACGACGGACCGAGAGATGAACCTCGAGGAAGAGGAAGAGGATTATGGCTACAACAGTGAGTCTGAACACAGTCGATGGTGAGATGGCACTCTACGACGCCGAGCCGGAGGAATCTCCACGGGCAGCTGTGGTGGTGATCCAAGAGGCATTCGGGGTCAACCATCACATCGAGGAAGTGACCCGACGGTTCGCCGCTGTCGGCTACCGGGCAGTGGCTCCCCACCTGTTCCACCGAACCGGTGACCCGGTCCTCGACTACGGCAACTTGGAGAATGTCATGCCTCATATGCAGGCCCTTACCGAGGCCGGCCTGGTCACCGACCTCGATGCCAGCTTGAGCCACCTGTCTGCTGTCGGCTTTGCTCCTTCACGCATAGGCGTAGTGGGCTTCTGCATGGGAGGGGCGGTGACCTTTCTTGCCGCCGTGCGCAATACCCTCGGCGCCGCTGTCACCTTCTACGGAGGCGGGGTGGCTGAGGGGCGCTTCGGCATGCCCTCCTTGATCGAGATGGCCCCGAGGTTGAAGACACCTTGGCTCGGCCTCTACGGAGACCTCGACCAGGGCATTCCCGTAGAGAACGTGGAGTCACTACGCGAGGCGATGACAAAGGCGTCGGTGCCGACCGAGATCATCCGCTACGCCGAGGCAGGCCACGGATTCCACTGCGACGCGCGGGACTCCTACCACGAGGCGTCGGCCAAAGACGCATGGCACCACACTCTCGAATGGTTCGAGACTTACCTGTCATGACCCCTTTGTGCCTCTGGCCGAGTGCTCCGTGTTCCTAGGAGGAAACGTGCAACCCCCTGCCAGTCAACGCGAGGATCGTCTCGCCAAAGGCCTCGGAAAGGCTCGGGTGGGGCTGTAGGAACTGTCCCAGCTCTTCGGGCGTCGCCTCCCAGTTGACGGCCAGGTATCCCTGGCCGAGCTGTTCGGTCACCCAGGGCCCGACCATGTGCACGCCCAGTAACCGACCGGCCCGGCCGTCGCTTCCACGCTCTGCGACCACCTTGACCAGACCGTCTGTGTCACCGACGATCCTGGCGCGGCTGTTGCCTGCAAACGGGTCCTGCTTCACGACCACGTCCAGTCCCGCCTGGAGAGCTGCCGCCTCGGTAAGACCGCAGAAGGCGACCTCTGGATGGCAGTAGATGCACCAAGGCACGCGTGAATAGTCGACGGGGATCACTGGTTCGCCGAGCATGTCCTTGATGGCCACGATCCCCTCGGCGAACCCGACATGGGCGAGCTGTGGGGTGTCCACGACGTCGCCGACCGCCCAGACGTTCTTAGCCGCACTACGCATGTACCCGTCGACTGCGACGAAGCCCCGCTCTGTCACCACGACACCGGTGCCGTCGGCGAGGAGCCCGTCGGTGAGCGGACGCCGGCCGGCCGAGATCACCACCGCGTCGACCGAGACCGACTCACCGTCTCCGAAGGAGATGGTCGTCCCCGATCCGTTCGGCGAGTGGCCGTGCACGGATACCCCGGTGTGTACCGCGATACCGCGCTGACGGAAGGACCGCGCCACCACCCGCACCACGTCCTCATCGCATCCAGGCAGCAGCGCGGGGAGGACCTCGAGCACGGTGACCTGGCTCCCGAGGTCGCAGAACATAGAGGCGAACTCGCAGCCGATCGCCCCGCCACCTATCACCGCCACCGAGGCCGGCAGCGTATCCAGGGACAGAACCTCGTCCGAGGTGAGCACCAGCTTCCCGTCCACGTCGAAGCCCGGGATCGTGCGAGGCACCGATCCCGAGGCCAACACCACGTGACGGCCGGCGATCTCGTGGGTCCCTTCCGGCCCGCTCACCTGCACGCGGCCGTCACCGAGCAGGGTCCCGGTCCCGGTCAACGTCGTGACCCCCCGGCCCTTCATCAAGCCGGACAGACCCCGATGGAGCTGGTCCACGACCTTTTGCTTTCGTCCCTGGCTGACAGCGAAGTCCACCGCAGGTTGACCGGCCTCCACACCGAAATCCTTGGCCCCGACGACGGTACGCACGACACTGGCCGTCTCGAGGAACTCCTTCGCAGGTACGCACCCGCGGTGGAGGCAAGTACCGCCGAGCTTGTCCCTCTCGACCACCGCCATCTGCAGTCCCGCCGACGCGCCGTAAAGAGCGGTGGCATATCCGCCTGGGCCACCTCCTATCACGACGACATCGAAATCCGTGCCCTCGGACGTCGTCACCACCTCCGTCAACTTCGACCATGCCACACTAATGGGACGCATCTCCACCAATGGGCCCGTCTGTCGGGCAGCACGCCGGAGCTTGCGCGTGTCGGCGCAGGCTCCTGGACGAACGGCTACTTGGGGGGCACGCGGATGCCGCCGTCGAGCCGAATCACCTCGCCGTTCAAGTAGCTGTTCTGCGCTATGTGGGCCACGAGCTCCCCGTACTGCGCCGCCTGACCCAGCTTCTTCGGGAACAGCACCGATCGTCCGAGTGTTTCGCGCTGCTCTTCGGGAAGCACCTCGAGCAGCGGAGTCTCGAAGAGCCCTGGGGCGATCGTGACCACACGGATCCCAACTGGGGCGAGGTCACGCGCTGCGGGAAGCGTCATCGCCACCACCG
>JBELAS010000107.1:0-5509 GCA_049508615.1 Acidimicrobiales bacterium | reverse complement strand
ATCACCTGTGTCGGTCATGGCGACCGGCTCGGGGATCGGCGGGGGCTCGACCGGCAGGGTGGACTCTCCCGTCGAGAGGGGGGAGTCGAACGGCGACGGGGGGAGATCTCCGAGTGGCGGGGGTAGCAGGTCGGCCGGTGGTGGAGGCAGCGGCGGCGAAGGTGGTGGATGGATCTCTGCCTCGGAAGTTGGCAGAGGCAGGAGGGGTGTTGCCGCTCCCCGCGCCTCGGTCCCTTGGTCCGTCGGAGCGAATTCCTCGGCCAAGAGATCGTCGAGCGTCAGAGCCTCAGAATCCATGAGCCTGACTGTCGCTTCGCCGAATTCCGCAGCGAGAAGAGCGTCCATGACCTGTGGGCTCATGTCGACGACCCGCCCAGGGGCGAAGATGCTGACGCCCGAGAGCGCACCGTGCGGTTCGTCGGGCGCGAATGAGGCTGCCGTCTCAGCGTCGACATGGACGACTGGCTCCTCTTCCTCTTCGACGGTCTCGGCCGGCGTTTGGGCCAGCACTGGTTCGGCCAAGATCGGCTGTTCGTGCTCGATCTCGGGTCGGGTCTGAAGAGCCTCACTTTCGGGGACTTCCATCGCTGTGGTTTCCGACGGGGTCTCTGCCAAGGCCAGTTCGGCGAGCCAGGGTTGCTCCTCCTCAACCTCGTGCTCATCCGTAGGGGCGAATATCGCGAACTCGGTCAGCCACGGCTGTCCGTCTTCGGAGGTGGCTTCAGGAGCTTGGCCTCCATCCGTCTCGCGCTCCTCGATAGTGGGGAGCGCTTCGGCCATGCTCTGCTCGGGCAGCCAGGGCGTCTCGTCCCGGGCCTCGCCGACCTCGATGTCTGGGAGCTTTGGGACCAAGAGCGGCGGCATGTCGGCGTCCACCGCGAACTCAGCGGCAATTCCTCGACCGGCAAGGTCCTGCCGGGGTTCTGTCACCAGGGCGCTCGACAGGACCGCGCCGAGGTGGTCTACGGCCGTTGCGAGCTTCGTGTGAGCTCTTTGGACCTCGGCAATGCGCTGGAGGACGTCGTTCCACGTCGCTTCGGAGGACGGAGCCATGGATTGGACCTCGGCAAGGCGCTGGAGGACTTCATCCCACAGCTCTGCGGAGGACGGTGCCTTGGAACTGATGAGCTCTGCGCTCGACCCCTGTTCCGTTTGCGGACCTTCGATCGTCATGTCCGGCTTCTTTACCCTTCGAACTTGCGTCGAGCCCACCGGCTCGAGGCACCGCTGACAAACAGACGCAGACGGGACCTCGACCTGGACCGACTGTTTAGCGTACAACCGCCGACTGGATCATCGGAAGATCTTCCGGCGCGCTTGAAGCAGTTGCCTGAAAAAGACGGTACTTGCGATCTACAGGGTCATTGTCGCCAACCCGGGGCGAGCAGAGGTCAGGCCCGCGCCGCGCTCCGCAGCTCTTCGAGCGAGAGCTCGCCCGTGGCCTCCCCGCCGCACCGGGTGCAGTGCTCGACGTGTCGCCAGGAACGCAGGAGCCTTGTCCCCTCTGGGTTCAGGAGCACGACGAACGACTCGGACACCAGATCTATGTCAAGGCCGGAGTAAGCACGCCATCCTGTCGGGGACTGGTGGCTGTCCAGATCGAATCCCCTCAGCACCCGGCGGAAGCGCATGCGTTCGGTGTCGAAAAGCCAGGTGCTATGGCAAGACTCGAGGACTAGGGGTTCCATGCGTCGAATACTTACCAGAAAACCTGACGGACCATCGGTATACGTGCGACGGTTCCACGAAGATCGGCTCGATTGTGGCCGACCGGCCACTGGTAGTGTCCCCTTCGGCATCGGTCACAGATCGAAAGATGGCAGCTCCGTTTCGCCGGTGAGGCGCGGAAATATCTCAGCGCCGCCGCTGCCACCACCGGCGGCGACCACTCAGCGTCTCGAGCGAGCCACTTGCGCTCCTCGAGCTTGCAAGATGAGCAACGACAGCCTCGAGACCCTCTGGGTCATCGGTAGGGACCGCGAACCGGTGCGTCCGGACATCGGACACCGCCTCGACAACCACGGCGGTCGTTCCAGGCGGCATCAGCATGCGTTCTGCGGTGCGCAGGCTCTGTAGCTTTCCCCAGGCGAGGACGGCACCCACGGTGTCGTCAGGCTTGATCAAAGTGAGCCCCAACCGGTCGATCACCACCTTCAGGCCGGGTACGGCGAGCTCCCCCTGGCTTTCCGCGGTGAGCAGGTAGACGTCTGAGAGGGTGAGCTCGAAGGAGTCGGAGGGACTCGTGGAGGACGATTTTGGTCTGGTCATCACCCGAGACCATGCCCCTCGGGCTTCAGGTTCGTCAATGCCCTGCCGATGACACCGGGGCCGGAGCGGTTTCCACCAGGGGCCGCGCCGCGACTCGTACATGATCGACAAGGAGACAATTCCTCCCGCTTCTCGGCCTCGAGCCGGCAGAAGGCTCGGGAGCGGAAATCGCGGAACAAGGAAATCGCGGAACAAATCGAGGGGCGAACCATGAACAGGGACGATCTTGACCGGCTTCTGCATGACCTTGCCGAGATCGACGGCTCGGACCTCCACTTGAAGTCGGGAGCTCGTCCGCGCCACAGAGTAGACGGGGTTCTGAGCACGCTCGAGGGGCCTCAGCTCACGCCCCGGGACACGGCCGAGCTCGCCGCGGCGATAATGCCTCCCAACATCCAGAAGATATTCGAGGCCAAGCGGGAGGTGGACTTCGCATACGCAGTTCGAGGGCTCGGGCGCTTCCGGGTGAACGTCTTCTATCAGCGTGGATCGGTGGCTCTGGCCATGCGCCTCGTGCACACGGACCCCGCCACCGTCGCCGAGCTGGGTCTGCCCGACGTCGTGCGGCGTCTTGCAGAGGAACGCCGTGGCCTGGTCCTCCTCACCGGACCGACCGGCTCGGGGAAGACGACCACGTTGGCGGCCATGGTTAACCACATCAACCACACGCGTGCTTGCCACATCATCACGATCGAGGACCCGATCGAGTATCTGCACACAGACGACCTGGCCGCGATCGAGCAGCGCGAGGTCGGTTTCGACACCGAGAGTTTCACTAGCGCCATGCGTGTGGTGCTTCGACAGGACCCAGACGTGATCCTGGTCGGGGAGATGCGAGACCCTGAGACGGTGTACACGGCGTTGACCGCGGCAGAGACGGGCCACCTCGTGCTCTCCACGCTCCACACGAGGACGGCTACCGAGACGGTCAACCGGGTCGTGGACTTCTTCGGATTCGATCAGCAGTCGCAGGTACGCGTAAGCCTGAGCGCTGGCCTGATCGGCACGGTCTGTCAGCGCTTGATCCCCCGGGCAGATGGTTCGGGGAGGGTCCCGGCTGCCGAGATCATGGTGGTGAACGGGCGCATCCAGGAGGCAATTCTCGACCCTCTCAAGACCCCTGAGATCGACAAGATAATCGCCGAGGGCGACTCTTATGGGATGCAGAGCTTCGATCAGTCTGTGGCAGGGCTGATCCGCGACGGCGTGGTCGAGCTGCGTGACGCCATGGCCGCCGCCTCGAACCCCCACGACCTGAAGATCATGCTCGAGCGGATGGGGGTCCTCGCCGCCGGCCACGCCCGAGCTGCGGCTGCTGCCGTGTGAACGCGATTTCGTAGGAGCACAAGCCGCGGAGCCGCGTCTCCGGGCTAGTTGCAGCCGAAGATCAAGGCGAGTGCGGCGAAGAGCACCCCCGTTGCAAGTTCGACCAGCGGATAACGCAGGGAGATCGGTCGGTGGCACTGGCGGCAGCGGCCGCGCAAGAGGATCCAGGACACGACCGGCACGTTGTCGAACCACCTCACTGGCGTTTCGCAATAGGGGCAGAACGAGCGCGGGTGAACCACGGACATTCTCCGCGGGAGTCGGTAGATGACGACGTTCAAGAACGAACCGATCACGAGGCCCAGGACCCCGGCGAGCGCGGCTATTGCGTTCATCGCGGCTATGACCGGTCTTGTGTGATCACCGGGACGACATTGCGCCTCACCGGGACGAGACGGTACCGAGCACCCTGGGCGGCTGTCCCGGCAAAAGGACCACTGTCAGCGGTTTGGCGGGGATCAATGCCCGTCGAGGCCTTACATATTCTCGGACAGCGGGTCGTGACTCACAGCCGAGCCGGTGTCGAGGTCGAAAACAGGACCTGGACCTGGGATAACTATGTGACCACCGCCCCGCTCTCATGCGGGGACGAGGGTATCACCTCCTGTCGTGGACTCTCCCGTGGTGCTTGCCGGCGGGAATCTTGGTCCTGCAGTTCAATGTGATGTCGCGTCGTGCCGATGAAGAGCGCATGGATCAGACCGAGCCCGTTGGGCTCGTCGCGAACGAAGCCGCCCCCGAGTACGTCGACCTCGAGCGATACACCGTCGATCTTTCCGCGGCGCCCCTTCTGCCCGAGACTGTGGCTCGCCGTTACCACGTCGTGCCGCTCGGACGCCGATTCGGCGCGCCTGTGGTGGCGATCTCGGATCCCACCGACCTCGTAGCGCTGGACGAACTACGGGTCATGATCGGGCGCGAATTCGTCCCGGTTGTGGCAAGTCGCGAACAGATCGACATCTACCTGTCACGTCTGTACCCGGATTCGCCCTTTGATCCGACACTAGCCACGTCTGGGCTCAGTATCCAGACTTCGAGGGGCCTCGCGACAGATGTCGAGTCTTCGAATGGCCGACCATCGGCCGGCGCGTCGTCGGTCGGGTCCGAGCCGACTCTTGACGTGCCGCAGGATCCACTCGGTTCGCAACTCGAAGACGAAACTTCGACGGCTTCTGGGGTGCTGCCCGTCTCCGAGCCCTCTGCCTGGCAGCCGGGCCAGGTGCCCGACGACGGTGTCGTACCAGTTGCCGACCTGACTGCGGAAGCGGCCGCCGAGCTCGAGCAGGCCATGGGCGTCGTGGACTCGGGCGAGGGCGAAAGCGGAGGAGACCAGGGGCAGCCCGGGTTGGCACAAGGCGAGCTCGCCCGCTTCCCTCCGCTGGCGCGGGTCTTGGTGGAGGGCGGACGCGTACCACAGGAAATCATGAGGGAAGTCGTGGCCGAGCACGACCGGACCGGTCAGGCCATTGCCGGGATCCTGACAGCGCGCAACCTGGTCATGGAAGCGGACCTCATGTGGGGCATGGCCCAGGAGATGGGTCTGGACTTCGTCGACCTCGACGTTTACGGTGTCGACTTCGTCGCAGCGTTCCAGCTGCCCGAGGCGACCGCTCGTCATCACCACGTGCTCGTGATCGGCGACGCCGATGGTCTGCCGGTGGTGGCCGCGTCCAATCCCCCCGACGTGTTCGCCATGGACGACGTGCGCACCATTCTCGGGCGCAATTTCGTGACGATGGTGGCCACCCAGTCGCAGATCAGCGCCTACATCGATCGCGCCTACCACCAGGGGAGTGACGCGAGTGAACTCGCCACGACCGCCGCGGCCTCTTCTGACCAATCGGAGTATCCCGATGACGCGATCAACAGCGTCCAAGCCGTCGTCGACGACGCGCCGATCGTCAGGTACGTGAAC
>JBELAS010000106.1:0-5567 GCA_049508615.1 Acidimicrobiales bacterium | reverse complement strand
CAGGGTGATCGCCCCGATCCTGGAAGAGATCTCCAGCGAACAGGCGGGAAAGATCGAGATCGCCAAGCTCAACATCGACGAGAACCTGGACGTGACCCGCCGCTACGACGTGATGAGCATCCCCACACTGATCCTGTTCAAGGACGGGGTGCCGGCGTTTCGAGTGGTGGGGGCCCGGGGCAAGGCACAGCTCCTTCAGGAGCTGGGGGCGTACCTGTAAGCACCGGTGCCGCTTCCGGGCGGCTACCTCTCACGCGTGGCGCCCGAGGCGAAGCGGTCTGCGACCTCCAGCAACGTCTGGCGGCGCTCGACCTCCCGTACATCCCCGATCCCGAAGGGAGCTTCGGTCCGGGCACAGCTGCAGCCGTGGAGGCCTTCCAGCACAGGCGCGGCCTGTGGATCGACGGCATCTGCGGCAGCGAGACATGGTCCGCGCTGGTCGAAGCGGGGTTTCGCCTCGGTGACCGGTTTCTCTACCTGCGCCGGCCGATGCTGCGAGGTGACGACGTGGCGGACCTGCAGCGACGCCTGTCGGCCCTGGGATTTGACACCGGCAGGGTGGACGGCATCTTCGGGGAGCTGACCTCGTCCGCCCTCGCAGAGCTCCAGCGCAACGTTGGACTCGCGGCGGACGGCATTCTGGGGGCTTCGACGTTGCGGGAGCTGAGGCGGGTGATGCCACGCCATGCCGAGCCCGAGCTCGTGAGCACCGTCAGAGACCGCGAACGCCTCCGCCGGGCGCCGCGCACCCTGCTCGGCAGGCGTATCGCCATCGGCGAAGAGGGCGGGCTCGACGTGTTGGTCGGAGCGGTTCGCCGCCATCTAACCGAGAGCGGAGCCCAGGTGGTGCCCCTGTTGCATCCGGACGGCTCGGCCCAGGCAGCCGCGGCCAACGCCGCTGCTGTCGAAGCGTACCTGGGCCTGCGCCTGGATCCCCATCACGAGCGTTGCATCGCCGCCTACTACGCCGGCTACAGCTACGAGTCCCAGGGAGGGCGCCGATTGGCCGAGCTCGTCCAGCAGTTCGCCGCCGGGGCTCTCGGGGTCCCCCCGGGTGGGGCGGTAGGAATGTCGCTGCCGGTGTTGCGCGAGACCAGGATGCCGGCCGTGATCTGCGAGGTAGGTCCGCCCGTCGTCGTCGTCAGGCGTGCGCAGTCGCTCGCCGGGGCTCTCGTCGACGCCGTAGGTGTCTGGGTCACCACGCCCGTCGACTGACTGCACGCGCTCTGGAACACGCCTGCACAGGCAAGCAAGAGGTAGATCTATACCACACTGCGTGGTCTTGGGCCCCAATCTTCACGCTGAGCGTGGTACCGCTCATGAAGCGTCGACCCAACGAGAAGAAACCCGACTGTCCACAGCCTCATGCACAGGTTGTGGATGAGGGTTCACATACGGTGGAGCATTGAATGATCCTCAGCTTCAGCCTTCTAGATCAGCGTGCAGCGGAAGCCCCGACCATCAGCTTGTAGATCCGCTCGAGGTCTTCCAAGGTGGCGAACTCGACCACCACCCTCCCCCTCCGAGCGCTCATGTCGACCTTGACCCTGGTGTTCAGGTGAGCCGACAGCAGCTCCTCGAGCTCGAGCACGCCGGGGGCCGGCAGCCGCCGACGGGCGATACGACCGCTGGCACCTCCCTCACCTTCAGCCCCGTTTGCGCTCGAAGCCTCGGTCGCCGGTTCGGAAGTCTCGCCCCCGGCTCCCTGGGCGTGGCGACGGACGAGCTCTTCCACCGCCCTCACCGTCAACCCCTCGGCCACTGTTCGCTTGGCCAGGTCCTCCTGGAAGCTCCGGTCCGGCGTGCCGAGCAAAGCACGGGCGTGGCCTGCGCTGATCGCCCCGTCAGCCAAGAAGCGCTGGACGCCGGCCGGCAGTTGCAGGAGGCGGAGCGTGTTCGTGACGGCCGTACGGCTCTTACCCACCCTGGAGGCCACCTGCTCATGGGTGTACCCGAAACCGTCCACGAGCTGCTGATAGGCGCCTGCCTCCTCCAAGGCGCCCAGATCTTCGCGGTGGAGGTTCTCGACCAGAGCCTGCTCCAGGCTGTGGACGTCAGAGGACTCCTGGACGAGAACCGGGATGGACTGGAGCCCCGCGCGGCGAGCAGCGCGCCAACGGCGTTCACCTGCGATCAGCTCGTACTCACCGGAAGCAGTTTCACGCGCCAGCACCGGCTGGAGCACCCCGACCTCCCGGATCGAGGCTGCCAACGAGGTCATCGTTTCCTCGTCGAATTGCATCCTAGGCTGGAGCGGGTTGGGGTGGATGTTTATGAGCGGGACCTCCCTGAAAGCAGAGTCCCGGTTTCCGGTGGCCTCCTGGGGGATCAAGGCCCCGAGCCCCTTGCCCAGTCCGCTACGACGCGCCACCGCTGACCTCCCTTGCTAGCTCCCGGTAGGCGATCGCACCTCGAGATCCGGGGTCGAAAGCCGTGATCGGTTGACCGAAAGAGGGGGCCTCGGAGATGCGCACGGTCCTGGGTATGACGTTCCTGCAGACCTTGTTCCCGAAGTGGGAGCGAACCTCCTGCGCAACTTGCTCTGCCAGCTTCGTCCGACCGTCGTACATGGTCAGGACGATCGTGGTGAGCTTGAGCCTCTCGTTGAGGTTGCTCATCACCAGCTGCACGTTCCGTAAGAGCTGGCCCAGACCTTCGAGGGCGTAGTACTCGCATTGGATCGGCACCAGCACCTCGTCCGCCGCCGCGAGACCGTTGACGGTGAGGAGGCCCAGTGAGGGCGGGCAGTCCACGAGAGTGAAGTCAAAATCACCGGCGATAGACTCGAGCGCCCGGCGCAGCTTGAGCTCACGGCTGAAGGCGGGGACGAGTTCGATCTCCGCCCCGGCGAGATCAATAGTGGCCGGTGCAATGAACAGGTTCTTCATACTCGTCGGCTCCACCGCGTCCTCGATCTTGGCGTCGCGCATGAGCACGTCGTACATGGAGAGGTCGAACGAGCGGGCATCGATCCCCACACCAGTCGTCGCGTTCGCCTGGGGGTCGAGATCTACGATCAGGACGCGGTACCCGAGCTCGGCCAGAGCGGCTCCTAGGTTCACCGCTGTGGTCGTCTTCCCTACTCCACCCTTCTGATTGGCCACGGCAATGACCCTCGGCACCGGTCGGGGCACGTAATCGCCGCTCTCGACCACCGCTTCGCCGAGCCCGGCAAGACCGGTGGAGATCCCGTCTCTGCCTGCCTTCGCTCGCGCCACCGACTGCGAAGACGCCGGCACATGAAGTGTGGCTTCGGCAAGCGTCGGCTTCGGCTCTCTGGGCTGGGCTTCCACCACAGCCACCTCCGCCACCTCCGCCACGGCTTCTACGGCGGGGGTGATCGATACGATGCCCTCGACTGGCACAGCTTCGCCGGACGTGTCCGGAGCATCTAGCTCGACGATTACCGCGTCGTTGACAACTTCAGGATCCCCGGCCTGTTCTAACCGACGTTTTTCCTTTTCGGCACGCTGTTTTCTGCCACGCAGACGCACGGGCACCGATCAGACCTCTGGCAAATCAAGACGCACGCATCCATCCTTCACATCCCTGAACCCTGGGTCAAGAGTATGGCGCCGCGGTGCATTGGATACATACCCCGCGAAGGAGCTCACTCCTGGAAATCCCAAGGGTGGCCAGCCCGGGCCTTGCGCAGCCGCTCGAAGACTTCGTCCACGCGCTTGGAGACTTCGGCACCTGGCAATGCAGCACCCGCAGTCGGTTGTCCAGGCCCTCTAGTCGTGATTGCGGGACTGGAAGCACGGCCCGCCTCTTCGGGGAGTATCCCTAGATGCTTCACGTACGTACGGCGCATCTTGTCGAAGCGATTCCAGCTGTACTCGTCCAGCAGCGGCGAGAGACAACGCTCGAGAAAGGGCACGAGATGGTCACGCAGATACGCGCCCCGTGCCATCCACTGCAGGTAGTGGCGCCCGTCGTGATGATAGGGACCGTATACCCTGCCACCCGGGAAGTTGCGGTCGATCCATCGCAACAGGGCCTCGTGGCGTACGTGCATCCGCAAAGTCACGTGCGGTTGACGACCATCCCCCCCGAAGTGCCCGTCTCCGATCAGCAGGCCGACCATGACGCCTTCTTCGAACTCGCTCGGCATGTCGTCCTCTCGGCCCCGTGTTTCACCGTAAGGTACCACGTGAAACGCAGGATTCAACGACAACGAAGGTAACCAAGTCTTTTGAAATGTTTCACCGTTGGGTACCACGTGAAACGCTACGGCCTGACGACTACTCGTCCGACCGACCGGTGCCAGTCTCCGGCAACCTGTAGATGGGACGTTTCCTCGGAATACCTTCTCGCCGAGGAAAGCGCTTCGGACAAGATGCGGCTTGCCGGAGAACCTGGTACCCGAACCGACGGCGCCACGCCGCGACGGGTTCCAGTCCGACCACGACCAGCCCCTCTGACGGCCAGCGACCTGGGTTCGAAGCGCACATACCCGTGCCCGTGACGGGGATGAAATGAGCCGGCGGTTCTGACACTACGAGCAAGCCACCGGGACGAAGAAAGGCTGCGGCGCATTCCGCAGTCACCGGGGGAGGACCGAACGATCGAGATACGACGAGGTCGAACACACCTCGTAGACCCGACCTAGCCGCCACCTCGGCACGAGAGTGGACCACGCCCACCCTGTTGGCCCACCCACAGGCATTGACCGCCTCGCGCAACGCGGCGGTCTTGCGAAGGTTTCCGTCGAGAAGCACCACTTCGGATTGTTGCCAGTGATGAGCCAACACGAGACCGGGCAGCCCGCCACCTGACCCGAGGTCGAGGAACCTGGCCGGGCCTAGTGATTTTGTGGTGGGGTACTCGCCTGAAGCGATTCCGAGTTCCGAGTCACTTTCGCACTCCTGTGCGAGAAACGTTTCGACACACGCGACAAAACCCCAAGCATGGGCGATCTGGGTCTCCAGCGACTCACCACCCAGAAACCCGACCTCGAGCGCACGTTCCAACGCCCGAAGAACGGGCTGTGGAAGCTCGGACGACTCAGGCGTCTTCTGCCCCCACGGTTTCCACCGCAGCAGTCGCCAGAGCCACGACTATGTGCCGCCTCGGCTCCTCGCCAACTGACCTCGTCATGACACCATCGATCTCCTTCACGGTGTCGTGAACGACCTTGCGATCAGAAGCAGACATCGGCTCGAGCGCACGCTCGGAACGGCTCGACAGGACTTCCTCGACCACCTGCCGGGTAAATCGCTGCAGCGCCGCAGCTCTCTTCGCCCGGTACCCGGCGACATCCACCAGGATGCGCTCGCTGCGTCCGCCCGTCTGGCGCTGAACGACCGTCCGAGCCAACTCCTGGAGGGCAGCCAGGGTTCCGCCTCCCGGTCCGATCAAAATGCCGAGCTCTGGGCCGTCGACTGCCACTTGCACCGTGTCCGTGTCGACGACGCTCATCGTGACTGTGCCACGCAACCCCAAGAACCCAACGAGCTCTTCGACGAACTCCCGGGCAGATTCCCCCTGCTCCTCCAGCGATAGATCCTCCCCCACAGTTTCCTCCTTCGTAGCGTCGACCTGACCGGGTCGGTCAGACTTCCCCT
>JBELAS010000105.1:0-5640 GCA_049508615.1 Acidimicrobiales bacterium | reverse complement strand
AGGGCCGACGGCAAAGCGCTGCCGGCCGAGCTCCTCCTCTCCGAGGATTTCTACGGTCGGTCGTTGGATGATGAGCATGCGGTTGGCTCCCTGATTCGTGCTCGACGCGCTCGGGCGGTGTTCGACAGAGCAGAGGGTTACTTCGAATAGAGCTCGACGATGAGTGATTCTCGAACGGGTTCATCGATGTGCTCGCGTTGGGGCAACGAGGCGACACGTACCTGGGTCCTCCCTTCGCCCGCCTCGAGCCACAGAGGCAACTGGCGGTCCAGCGTGTCCAGGTTGCGTCGGACGACGTACATCTCGCGCGCAGACGGCTTGAGCACGATTACGTCACCCTCGCGCACCCGGTAGCTCGGTATCGTCACGCGCTTGCCGTTCACGAGCACATGCCCGTGACGTACCAGCTGGCGCGCCTGGGCCCGGCTCGCTCCCCAGGTGGCACGAAAGGTCACGTTGTCCAGCCGTAGCTCGAGGAGCCGCAGCAGGTTCTCACCGGTAACGCCCGCCTGACGCGTCGCCTCCGCATAGACGTTGCGAAACTGCTTCTCGAGCAGCCCGTAGATGCGACGGGCCTTCTGCTTCTCGCGCAGCTGGGCTAGGTACTCAGACCCCTGGCGCATCCGATCACGCCCATGCTCGCCCGGTGGATACGCGCGGCTGTGGCGGTCGGTGACCGCCTCGCTCACGGGGCATTTCAACGAGTAGCAGCGCTCCCCCTTAAGGAAGAGCTTCGTCCGTTCGCGCCGGCACATGCGACAGACGGGGCCGGTATAACGAGCCATATCGGTACCTACACCTGTATCAGACCCGGCGCCGCTTCTTCGGGCGACAACCGTTGTGGGGGATGGGGGTCACGTCCTTGATGCCGGCCACCTCGATGCCGACGGCAGCCAAGGACCGGATGGCGGTCTCACGTCCGGAGCCGGGACCGCGCACCAAGACGTCGACCTTGCGCACGCCGTGCTCCATTGCACGCCTTGCAGCCTGCTCAGCAGCGAGCTGGGCGGCGAACGGAGTCGACTTGCGCGATCCCTTGAACCCGACGTTCCCTGCCGATGCCCACGCGAGCACATTCCCATCCTGGTCGGAGATGGACACGATCGTGTTGTTGAAAGAGCTCTTGATGTGCGCCACCCCGTAGGAGACGTTCTTCCTCTCGCGCTTGCGTGGTCGGCGCGTGGCAGCCGACTTGGTGGGCTTTGGCATCAGTGCTTCCGGACCTTCTTCTTCCCGGCAACCGTCTTCTTCGGACCCTTACGGGTCCTGGCGTTCGTATGGGTACGCTGGCCGTGCACGGGTAGGCCCTTGCGATGCCGCACACCCTGGTAGCTGCCGATCTCCATCTTTCGCTTGACGTCTTGGGCGATATCGCGGCGCAGGTCGCCTTCCACCTTGAGGTTCGAGTCGATATAGGAGCGAAGCCGCAGGACCTCGTCGTCGGTGAGGTCGCGCACCCTCGTGTCGGGGCTCAGGTCGGTGTTGGAGATGATCTGCTGCGCCTGTGTCTGCCCGACCCCGTAGATGTAGGTCAACGAAACCTCGAGCCGCTTCTCCCGTGGTATGTCCACGCCGGCGATTCGTGCCACGTCCTCGTCCTCTCTCCGTTCTCTTGCGGGCCGTTCAGCCCTGGCGCTGCTTGTGCCGCGGGTTCTCGCATATCACCATGACCCGGCCATTGCGCCTGATCACCTTGCACTTGTCGCAGATCGCCTTCACGCTTGGTCGCACCTTCATCGTCATCCTCGCAAATTGCCTACTTGTAGCGATAGGTGATCCGCCCGCGGCTCAGGTCGTACGGGGTGATCTCCACCTGCACACGATCGCCGGGCAAGATGCGGATCCGGTGCATTCGCATCTTGCCGGAGCTGTGGGCCAGGACCCGGTGGCCGTTCTCGAGCTCGACACGGAACATCGCGTTCGGGAGCGGCTCGACGACCGTTCCCTCGAGCACGATCGCATCCTCCTTGGGTTTCGGCAGGTGACTCCTCCTCGTCCTTCTCCTATCGACACACCGCGACCGGGAAACAGGTACCGTGTGCCCCATCCGTCATACCGGGATGATGGCTATTGCTCGCCGCGACCGCGTGCCGACACGACCAAGACCATGGCCCGATGAGCCGGTCAAGTAGCATAGCGCCTCCGCTGGTCATCAGGCACAGGGACCGCCTGCGTGGTCACGGGAGGGTGAGCACCTCCGGTCCGTCGTCGGTCACGGCGATCGTGTGCTCGAAATGGGCCGACAGGCTGCCGTCCTCGGTCATCACGCTCCATCCGTCCTCGAGCAGGCGGGTGGCCGGGCCCCCGGCGTTCACCATGGGCTCCACTGCGAAGACCATCCCGCTCTTCAGAACCGGGCCCCCGGTACCGGGCCAGTAGTTGGGTACCTGCGGCTCCTCGTGCATGGCCGAGCCGATTGCGTGGCCGACGTACTCCCGGATGACCGAGAAGCCCGCGGCCTCAGCCACGTTCTGCACGGCTCGGCCGACCTCGTGCAGGCGGTTGCCCGGACGCAGCTCGGCAATCCCCGCCCACAGGCTCCTCTCGGTGACCTCCAGGAGCCGGGAGGTGGCGGCAGGCACGACACCGACAGCCATCGTGAAGGCGGCGTCCGCGTGATACCCCTCCACGATCGCCCCGCAGTCGATGGACAAGATGTCGCCCTCCTCGAGCACATATCCACCCGGGATGCCGTGGACGATCATGTCGTTCGGGGAGGTGCAGATGACCGCCGGGAACCCTCGGTAGTTCAAGAAGTTCGACCTCGCACCGCGGTCACGCAGAACATCGCGGGCCGTGGCATCCAGCTCGGCTGTGGTCACCCCCGGTTTCGCCATCTCCCTCGTGGCCGCGTGCATCTCGGCCACCACCCTCCCGGCCCGGCGCATCTTGGCGATCTCATCGGCCGTGCGCCTCACTAGACAGTTCCCGAATGTTTGCGCCGCTCCTCGACGGCGCGGATGATTCGGCGCAGCACGGCGTCGGGAGAGCCCACGCCGTTCACCTCCGCGAACTGCCCGCGTTTGGAGTACCAGTCGATCAGAGGAGCGGTCTGGCGCTCGTAGAGCTCAAGTCGGCGCCTGATGGCTTCCTCGGTGTCGTCCTCGCGCTGGATGACCTTGCCCCCGCACGTGTCGCATGTCCAATTGACCTTCGGCGGCGAGGAGACCGAGTAGTTGGCACCGCAGTCGGTGCACACGCGACGACTCGCCAGCCGCTGCAGCACCTCCGCCGTGGGCAGCTCTATGTCCACCGCCACGTCCAGGTCTCCCGGTGCCATGAACGCGGCAAGGGCTTCGGCCTGGTGTGTGGTACGCGGGAACCCGTCGAGGATGAAGCCCCGCGCCCTGGCGTCGGGCTCGGCCAAGCGCTCGGCGACCATCTCCATGATCAGGTCGTCACCCAGTAGCTCGCCACGCTCCATGATCGCCTTGGCCTTCAGCCCCAGCTCCGAGCGGGCCCTGACCGCGGCGCGCAACATGTCCCCGGTCGACACATGCGGCACCACGTAGTGACGCGACAAGCGAACACACTGTGTTCCCTTGCCGGCCCCCTGCTTGCCGAAGACCACTAACTTTACTCCGGGTAGTACCACCGTCGGCTACTTAAGGAAACCCTCGTAGTTGCGCATCATGAGTTGGCTGTCGATCTGCTTCATCGTCTCCAGAGTAACGCCCACGGCGATAAGAAGAGTAGTCCCGTAGAACGGGTAGGCGCTCAGATGCCACAAGGCCATGAGCAACGACGGCAGCACGGCCACCGTCGCGAGGTACAAGCCACCGGGCACAGTAATGCGGTTCAAGATGCGCGCAAGGTAGCGCTCGGTGGGTTGTCCCGGCCGGATCCCCGGGATATAACCACCCTGCTTCCGGATGATGTCGGCCTGCTGGTGCGGGTCGAACGCGACGTACACATAGAAGAAGGTGAAGGCGAAGATCAGAACCCCGTATGACAGCACGTACAAGAGGCTCGTCGGCTGGATGTGGTTGTTCACGAAGTTCCTGAATGCCAGCCAGGGCACGATGTTCGACAAAAGGACCGGTATATAGAGCAACGAGCTGGCGAAGATGATCGGAATAACACCGGACTGGTTCACCTTCAAGGGGATGTACGTCGATGAACCTCCGTACATCCGCCGGCCGACAACTCGCTTGGCGAAGGTCACCGGGATACGGCGCTGGCCCTGCTCCATGAACACGACCGCCACGATCAGGACCACCGTTAGCGCGACGATGGTGCCAAACTTCCAGGGGCCGCCCTGGGAGAGGACAGCCGAGCCGCCTGCAGGGATACCCGCGGTGACGCTGGCGAAGATGATGATCGACATTCCGTTGCCGATCCCGCGCTGGGTGATCAGCTCGCCGAGCCACATGACGAAGGCGGTCCCGGCAGTGAGGGTGAGGACTATGAAACCCGCCCTGTAGAAGGTGAAGTTCGGGATGAGGTCGATCTTCGTGGTTCCCCCGAGCAACCCTTGGGCCCCCGTGTGGAAGACGTAGACCAGCCCGGACGACTGCAAGAGCGCCAGGCCGATGGTCAGGTATCGCGTGGTCTGGGTCAGCTTCTTCTGGCCTACCGCTCCCTGGTCCCGCCATTCCTCGAGCTTTGGTATGACCGTCGACAGAAGCTGGATGATGATCGAGCTGGTGATGTAGGGCATGATCCCCAGCCCGAACACCGCCATCCGCAACAGGCCACCCCCTGAGAAAAGGCTGAGGAAGCCCAAGATGCCCGCCTTTGCGGCCGTCGCCTCGAGCTGCTGGACCTTCGCGATCGAGACGTACGGGACGATGATGTTCGCCCCCAGTTGGTAGAGGCCGATGACGAGCAAGGTGAACAACACCTTGTTGCGCAGGTCGGGAACCTTGAAGATGTTCTTCAGGCTCGAGAGCATCGCGCCTCCCCTCGCACCGGCGACTGGGCCCCGAGGCTAGCGGTTCGTGAGCGCATTTCCCCGCGCCGGCGGGCGGCCGTGCCCGAATGGCGGGGGTAGCACCTCCACGGTGCCACCTGCAGCCTCGATCCGACCGCGCGCCGCGGTGCTCACCGCGTGGGCTTTGACACGAAGCGACCTGTGCAGCTCCCCCCGCCCGAGCACCTTGATCAGGGAACCCTTCTTCACCAGACCGGCGGAAGCCAAGGAGTCAGGTGTCGCCTCGTCGCCCGCGAATTCGTCCAGCGTGTCCAGATTGACCACCGCGTAGGAAACCCGGAACGGGTTGCGGAAGCCCTTGAGCTTGGGGACCCGCTGAGCCAACGGCAGCTGGCCGCCCTCGAAGCCTGGCTTCATGCTGCCGCGCGCCCCGGTTCCCTTCATCCCCCGGCCCGCTGTCTTGCCCCGGCGACCGCCGGTGCCCCGCCCTACGCGCTTTCGGGCCAGGTTGGCGCCGGCAGGGGCGTGCAGGTCGTGCAGCTTCATCGCGAACTTTCCTCGGCTTTCTGGACCTTCTCGGCTTTCTGGACCTTCTCGGCTTTCTGGACCTTCTGGACCTTCTGGACCTTCTGGACCTTCTGGACCTTCTGGACCTTCTCGGCTTTCTGGACCTTCTCGGCTTTCTGGACCTTCTCGGCTTTCTGGACCTTCTCGGCTTTCTGGACCTTCTCGGCTTTCTGGACCTTCTCGGCTTTCTGGACCTTCTC
>JBELAS010000104.1:0-5641 GCA_049508615.1 Acidimicrobiales bacterium | reverse complement strand
GAGGGCACTGACCACGTGGTGAAGGTCCTTCCCGGACAGCCACGTGCGTTCGAGCTCGAAGTCCCCGCAGATCCCTCCCAGGCCGCCTTCTGGGTGGTGGCCGCGTGCGTAGTCCCGGGGAGCGAGGTCACCGTCGTGCGCGTGTACACGGGTGCTGCACGGCGGGGTTTCCTCGACGTGCTGAAGCGCATGGGAGCACGCCTCGAGGAGGTCCCCGCCACGCGGCCGGGCGACCTCGCCTCCACGGCCGACGTCGTGGCCCGATCGGGGCCGCTCGTCGCGACCGAGGTCGACGCGCACGAGATCCCTGGGCTCGACGAGGTGCCGGTGCTGGCCGTGGCAGCTGCGCGCGCCGAAGGCACGACCGTGTTCCGTGGGGTCGGCGAGCTGCGTGTGAAGGAGTCGGACCGCTTGAGGGGTGTGGTGGAGATGGTCCGGGCATTCGGTGCGGGGGCCGAAGCCGCCGGTGACGACCTCTTCGTCACCGGCGTGCCCACGCTCAGCGCCGGGCACGTCGATGCTCGCGGCGACCACCGCATAGCCATGGCTGCCGCCGTCGCCGCCGCGTCCGTGTCCGGGCGTCCGACGCGCATCGTGGGCTGGGAGGCGGTGAAGACCTCGTACCCGGGCTTCCTCGAGCACCTGGCCCAACTGACCGAGGGCAGGTGACATGAGCGGGAGACTGTGCCACGAGGCACAGGGCCAGGCCCCGCGTACGGCGACTCGTGTCATAGCCATCGACGGTCCCGCGAGCTCCGGCAAGTCCACGCTCGCGCGCGCTCTCGCCGAACACCTCGGAGTGGCGAGGCTCGACACAGGTGCCATGTACCGCGCCGTCGCCTACTGTGCACTGGCCAGGGGCATCGATCCCGGTGACGATCCGGCGGTCGCCGCGCTCGCCCGCGGGCTCGTGCTCGACCTGGGAGAACGACTGAGAGTGGACGGAACCGACGCCACCGACGCGATTCGCACTCCTGAGGTGGACGCCGCGGTCTCGGTGGTCGCCGCGAACCCGGAGGTGCGCGCCGAGATGGTGGCGCGCCAGCGTGCATGGGTGGCACACCACGGTGGGGGAGTGGTGGAGGGCCGCGACATTGGGACGGTGGTGCTCCCGGACGCGCAGCTGAAGATCTACCTGACCGCGTCGACGGACGAACGCGCCCGCAGGCGCGCGCTGGAGCGCGCGGGCGACGACCTGGGCGCGGTCGCGAAGGCGCTGGCTCGTCGTGACCGGCTCGACTCGACCCGCGCGGCCTCGCCTCTCCCGGCGCCGCAGGACATGGCGGCCGACGCGGTGGTGATCGACTCGACGGGCCGCGACGCGGCCGAGGTGCTGGGAGAGGTCCTGGGGTGGTTGTGAGCGCCTACGCCGAAGAGCGTGCCGTAGAGCTGAGCATGCCCGGACCGATCTATCGGGGCCTGCGTGTCATCGTCCATCTCATCAATCGTGTGTATTGGCGCGTCTCGATGGAAGGTCCTCCGGTCCCTTCTGAAGGAGGTGTGATCCTGGCGCCGGTCCACCGCAGCTTCATCGACTTCTTCGTCGTGTCGGAGACCACGCGTCGGGATCTGTTCTTCATGACGAAGGAGGAGATGTGGCGTTCGCGGATCCTGGGGAGGATCCTCGACTCGACGGGAGCCTTCCCCGTTCACCGCGACGGGACCGACCGTCTGGCGCTGAGCCGCGCCCAGTCTGTGCTCGAACACGGCAACGTGCTCGTGATGTTCCCGGAGGGGACCCGCCGCGCGGGACCTGTTGTAGAGGACTTGCAGGAGGGCGTGGCGTTCCTCGCTGCCCGATCCGGTGCCGTGATCGTGCCGATCGGTGTCGGGGGCACGACGGCGTCGCTCCGCAAGGGCTCGAAGCTGCCCAGGCCGGTGAAGGTCCACCTGGTCCTCGGAAATCCTCTCGAGGCGCTGCAGCGCCCGGCGGGCGGTCGAACGCCACGGCGCGAGGTGCGGGAGCTCACTGCGCGGCTGTGCTCGGAGCTACAGCGCGTCTACGACCTGGCCCGATCGCGCGTGTAGCTCACCGACGGCGTTCGCGCAGCCAGGTGCGCACGATCACCCTGGCGTACTGCAACGCGAAGAACGTGTTGTGACCTTTCTTGGACTCACCCGAGGCACGCGCATGGCGCAGCGTGGGGCGCTCAGCGATGCGCCAACCCCGCGACGCTGCCGAGATCACCAGCTCCGCTGTCTGGTACTGATCCTGCTCGAGGGTTACGTCGTCGAGCACCTCGATCCGCAGGGCGCGAAGGCCCATCGAGGTGTCAGTGAGGTGTTGCCCTGTCAACACGTTGATCACGGTGGCGAAGAAGACGACCCCGGCGCGCCGAAGGCGGTCGATCGATTCGTCCGTGCCGAGCCGCCTGCTGGCAATGACGAAGTCGGCTTCGTCGGCGACCAGCGGGGCCACCAGGTCCTCGATGGAGGCCGGGTCGTCCTGTCCGTCGGCGTCCACGGTGACGACGTAGCGTGCTCCGCACGACGCTGCCAGCTGGTAGCCGAGGCGCAGGGCCACACCCTGGCCCATGTTGAGCGGTAGAACGGCGCAGTAAGCACCCAACCCGCTAGCGATGTCCTCGGTGCCGTCCTCCCCCCCGTCGACCACCACGAGGACACAGACGTCGAGCCCGCACACCTCGCTCGGCACGGCCTTCAAGACGTCGCCGATGTTGTCCGCCTCGAGGTACGAGGCGATCACCACGACCACCGGAGCGAGTGAGGCGTCAGGATGGCGGCTGCAGAAGTCCCGGTGTCCGAGCTCCATCGCCAGCCGGCGAAGGTCTTGGCGTCGACGCTTCTCGCGCGCGCGCGCGCGTGTCAGCGCGGCGAGCGACGGTGAGCCCGCCATCAACCGGCCAGTCGCGCGAGGACGTCCGCGGCCGAGACGTGACGGTCTGAGGCGAACGGGCCGCCGCCGGGACCCTCCAGGCCTTCGAGTGAACCTGCGTCCTCGCTCGTTGTCGCACAGACCACGCCCGCGCGCGCCGAAGAGGCACTGGCCGGTGTGCCGAGTTCGTCGGAGCGTGCTGGAGCACCCAGCCCCAATGCCAGCACGCCCGCCAGTCCCCGCAGCAGGTCCCTGAGCTCGGGTGGGGGAGGGAAGTACTCGTCCTCGTCGGTGACCCGGATCTCCTCCACCCGGGTCGCAGGTGCCAGGCGCGCCACCACCTCCTGTACGAGCTCGTCTGGCGCGGAAGCCCCGGCGGTCACGCCCACCGTCCCGGAGAGGTCGTCGGGAAGCTCGCTCGCCTCGTTCACCCGCAGCACCCGCGCGCAACCCGTCGCCAGCGCCACCTTCTCCAGGGCTCGGGTGTTCGACGAGTTGGCGGACCCGATCACGACCACCGCGTCGGACCTTCCGGCGATCGCCTTCAGGGCAGCCTG
Source organism: Acidimicrobiales bacterium (assembly GCA_049508615.1). Classification (GTDB taxonomy): domain Bacteria; phylum Actinomycetota; class Acidimicrobiia; order Acidimicrobiales; family UBA8190; genus Bog-564. The sequence continues at coordinate 2,248 of JBELAS010000104.1, read as the reverse complement.
CCGGTTCGTCGTGGCGAAGCACAGATCGGACCGGTTCGGCATCCACAGCGCTTCGAATCGCTCGTTCGCCCTGTTCATGATCCCCGACCACATGTCGTGGCTCAAGGTGGTCTGGGCGAGCAGTGCCACGGGCGCGCTGGGCTCCATACCGGCTGCGATCACGTCGACCTCTTCCTCCGAGCGCACCAGCCGCACCGATTCGGGCGCCACCGCCATCGTCCCGACGGCTTCCTCGTGCCCTTCGTGGCCCACGTAGAGCACCGTGAAGCCCTTCTTCGAGCGGACCTTGAGCTCGTGATGCACCTTCGTCACGAGCGGGCACACCGCGTCGACGACCGTCCGGCCCTGGTCGCGCGCGGCCCTCACCACCTCGGGAGCCGAGCCGTGCGCCGAGAGCATGAGCGGGACCCCAGGAGGTACCTCGTCGACGTCGTCGACGAAGATCACCCCCTGAGCGCGGAACTGTTCGACCACATACGAGTTGTGGACGATCTCGTGGTAGCAGTAGACGGGTGGCTCGAACACGCGCACCATCCATGCCAACGCCTTGATGGCCTTCTCGACGCCGGCGCAGAAACCCCGCGGGGAGGCCAGGAGGACTCGCTCGACCGGCACACAACCAGGCTATCGCCCGCCCGGTAATCTCGGTTCCATGCCGGCAGCCCGCGTCGTCTCCGTGGCGCTCGAGTCCCCGGCGCAGCGAGCAGGCTTTCGGGTCGGCGACGAGCTGCTCAGGATCGACGGACGGGCGTTTCGCGACGTGATCGAGTACCAACTGCTCACCGACGAGGAGAACCCCGAGGTCGAAATCCGGCGCGGCCACGAGGATCTCTTGGTACCCGTGGACAAGGCCGCAGGAGAGCCCCTCGGGATCGAGGTCTCCTCGGCGCTTTTCGACCGGGTGCGGACCTGCGACAACCACTGCGAGTTCTGCTTCATCCACCAGTTGCCCAAGGGCATGCGACGCAGCCTCTACATGCGCGACGACGACTACCGTCTGTCGTTCCTGTACGGGAACTTCACCACGCTGACGCGGTTCACCGAGCTCGACCTCGAGCGCATCCTCAGCGAACGCCTGTCTCCACTGTTCGTCTCCATCCACTCCACGGATCCACAACTACGAGCGCGCATGCTGCGAAACCCCCGCGGCGCGACGAGTCTTAGGTGGTTGCGCGCGCTGCTCGACGGCGGAATCGAGGTGCACGGGCAGATAGTCGTGTGCCCCGGCGTCAACAACGCACAGGCCCTGGAGACCACGCTGGCCGGGATAGCCGACGAGTACGCGGAGCTCGCCACCGTGGCGTGCGTTCCCCTCGGGATCAGCGACCACACCACCGTGGCCGGCTTGAGAAACCACAGCACGACCGAGGCGGCCGCGGTGGTCGACCTCGTAGAGGAGTGGCAGGAGCTGTTCACGGTTGCATTGGGGCGCCGGTTGGTATACGCGGCGGACGAGTACTACCTGCTGGCGGGGCGCCCCTTCCCGGCGGGCGCGACCTACGACGGCTTTCCCCAGCACGAAAACGGCATAGGAATGGCGCGCACTTTCGCCGATGCGTTCTTCGGCCACGGCGAGCCGGCGCTAGGCGTGCGCCCGGGCTTCTTCTCCTGGGTGGACGGCGCGCCTGCCGACGGCTACCGGGCACGACGTGTCGTCGATGCGCAGACCTACAGCGCCGATGACAGATCGACTGCACGTGACGCCGGCGCCACCGCAAACCCAGCCGACGGCACCATCCATCAGACGCCCTCGGGTGCTGTCGCCCCGGGCGCGCTCGGCGCGAACGGCCCCGGTGACCCAACCGGAACGAGGACCACGACGCTCATCACCGGTGAGTACGGAGCTCAGGTGCTCGGGCCCTTGCTCGCCGACTATCAGCGCTGCACGCAGATCCAGGTGCGCCTTCTCCCCGTGCACAATTTCTTCTTCGGGGGGAACATCGCGGTCACAGGGCTCCTCACGGGCACCGACATCACGCGCGCCCTGGAGCACGAGCCAGAGCACCACCGCTACCTGTTACCCGACGTGTGCCTGTCCGAGGGGCGTTTCCTCGACGGTATGACCGTCGCGGACCTTTCCCGGCCGGTGGAGGTAGTCGCCACCGACGGGCGCTCGCTTAGACACGCTCTCGATGCCGTCTGCGTCGTGGACGGCGCGCATGGTCTTGGCGACAGCTCATCGCGAGGGGCTGCCGAGGCCGTCGTGAGGGATGGGCTCGCCGATGACGCGAAAGATCGTCGCCTGACG
>JBELAS010000103.1:0-5646 GCA_049508615.1 Acidimicrobiales bacterium | reverse complement strand
CCGGGCATCACTCACAGTAACTGCGCCCTCTGTAATAGGAACATCCTGCCGGTGTAATAGGAACATCCTGCCGGTGTAATAGGAACATCCTGCCGGTGTAATAGGAACATCCATTCCGGCAAATGGCACCCCGTGGCACCCCGCCCGATGAGCGTGGCCAAGAAGGGCCAATAAGGGCGACCGCCAATGGGGTCCCTCATCTCACAATGGAGCCCCAATTCCATAATGGGTTCCCTCGTCTCAGCACTTCCACGGCCAGTCTGTTAGGTTGGGTTGTCATATGAACAGACGATTGTTGGTCGTATTGGGAATGGTATTCGGGCTCTCCCTGGCGATCTGCGGTGGCGCCGCCTCGGTCGCTTCGGCCGCCCCGACCTCCATCATCAACGTCCCGGCCCAAGTGGTCCAGACCTCCGATGGCACCGTTGGCTACCGCAGTTACGGCAGCGGGCGGCCGCTGGTCCTCATCATGGGCTTCTCGGGCAGTGACGATGCCTGGACACCCACCTTGGTGAACGCGCTGGCCAAGCGGCACCGGGTGATCACGTTCGATCTCGCCGGAATCGGCAAGACGACAATGCTGCCCGGCACCCTCACGATCTCGGCGATGGCAGACCAGACCGCGGCCATGATCACGGCCCTGCATCTGAACAAGCCCGACGTCCTGGGCTGGTCCGAGGGTGGGATGATCGCCCAGGCCCTGGCCGTACGGCACCCCCGTGACGTGCGCCGCCTGGTGCTCTGCGCCACCTTCTTGGGCAATGGGAAGGCCACTGTGAGCGTTGCAGCTGGGACCGCGCTTTACAATGCCGCTGTTGCCGGCAACTTCCCTGCGCTTCTGAAGCAGATGTTCCCCCCCGACCAGGAAGTCACCCAGAGCGCGGCCTATCAGACGTCCGTCCTCCAGTATCTGGACTTCCACCTGCCGCCAGCCGCGGTGGACCAAGCTCAGATCAAGGCAGCTCAAGGGTGGGGCAACGGCAACGAGAAAGCCGGCCACGGCCGCATCACGGTGCCCACTCTCATCGGGGACGGAGCCGAGGACGCGGTGATCCCACCGGTCAACGTCGCGAAGATAGCCCGGGCCATCAAGGGGGCCAAGTCGACGATCTACCCCGACGCTGGGCACATGTTCCTCTTCCAGGACGCAACCGCCTGGGCGGCCCGGGTGAACAGGTTCCTGGGCTAGCACCGCCCCCTGCGGCTCATCCCCTCCGAGAGGCCGCCGCCGTCGGTGTCTCGACATGCCCCAGGCCGCCACCTGCTCGAGCACGAACCGACGAGCGCCGCCGGGGCCGGGCCGCTCCGAGCGTCGGCCCGATGCCGGCACCCGCCGCGCGCAAGGGTGTTCCTGAAGGGCTGGGACCGCGTCGAGCAACCGGGCACCGAAGACGCCAGAAGAGACGATCTGCTGACGGGCGCGTTCGAACGGTTTCATCGCCGTCGAAGACCGCGCATTACATCGGATCCCAAATGCAGTGACGTCCACTGCCCTCACCGATCTTGGCATATATGCGGAACATGGAGAGTGCCTTACAAGAGGATCAGACGAAGTGGCTGACGTTGGTGCCCAGGCAGGTTGGTATCCCGATCCTGCCGGCGCAGGCTGGCAGCGCTACTTCGACGGCGTGACTTGGACCGAACACCGCGCGCCGACCTCGGCGTATATCCAGCCGGGGTACGGATATCCCTGGCAAGGAAGACCCCCGTGGAAAGGTGCCCAGTTCGGCAGACCTCCCTACGGGCCCGGCGCACTCGCAAACCAAGGAAGACGGCTCGGTGCCCGGCTGCTCGACGGCCTCGTACTTACGCCGGTGCTCGTGACCTTTGCGGTCATCGCCGTCATCCTGGTCGCCCCACACGCAGGGCCGATCCTCCCCAAGACCACCACCAAGACGAACGGCCCCGTGCCCACCCCCGGGATCGTCTGGATCTACCTGGCGGTTGTCGTCTCGTTCTTCGTGAGCGGTGTCGCCGCAGTCATCTACGAGGGGGCGGCTACAGCTCGCTACGGTCGCACGCTCGGCAAGGCGTGGCTCCACATCCGGCCTGTCAGGATCGACGGCACCCAACTGAAATGGGGACGCTCGTTCGGGCGCGTCGGCCTTTGTTGGCTCGCGGGCATTCTGGGCTGGATCGGTCTGCTCGATCCCCTTTGGTGTCTTTGGGACGAGAACCAACAGTGTCTGCACGACAAAGCCGTCGGCACGCTGGTCATGAACGACCTCAGTGGCGCCGAAGCGACTCACGGGTCGAGAACACAAGCGACCGCTGCGAGTACGACGCCTGCCGGCGGTGGGTGGTGGCAGGCGTCGGACGGCAACTGGTATCCGCCGCAGTCGACTCCCACACCGCAACCAGGCAACGCCGGCCCCTATTGGCAAGCGGTCCCGATGGCCGTCGTCCCAAGAAACAACGGACTGGCCATCGCGTCTCTCGCCTGCTCGCTGTTCGGCATACTCTTCGTCGGCATTCCCGCGATCCTCGGTGTCGTCTTCGGACTCGTCGCTCGTTCACAAATCCATAGATCGGGCGGTTCGCAAGTAGGTGCCGGGCTCGCCTTGGCCGGGACCACCGTCGGATTTGTCGTCATCGGGTTTTGGACACTGCTCATCATCCTCCCGACAGTTACCAGAGCACACTCCTGAGCGACCTTGTACCCACGAGCCCCACGTTCGCGTCCGCCGACGGTGTCCCGGTGGCAGGACCACGAAGGACCCCGTTGCCGGCTCGGAGATCACCTTGGACGCCCGAAGGCAATTTCCGAGCGATACGGACCCGTCTGTGACGATAAGGTCGGCCGCTTGGCAGTTGCGGTGCTCGCTGTGCTGTCAACCGGGGTAAGCCGCTCAAGGAGGAACGATGGACACTCGGGTGGTCGCGCGGCAGCCCCGTCTCGCGCTTGCCACGTTGTCGCTGGTGCTGTTCCTGACCTTCTTGGACAACACGATCGTGAGCGTCGTGCTGGCCAACGTGCAGTCGGACCTGCACGTTGGGGTCAACGATCTCCAATGGGTCGTGAACGGCTATGCCTTGGTCTTTGCAAGCCTGATGCTGACTTTCGGCACCCTCGGGGACCTGCTCGGCCGCAAGAAGATCATGTTGTACGGGGTGGCAGTCTTCTGCGCGGGGTCCGTCATGGCGGCGCTTGCCCCGAACGTGGACTTCCTGATCGCGGGTCGGGCGGTCATGGGGCTGGGGGCGGCCGCTTCCGAGCCGGGGACGTTGTCGATGATCCGCCACCTGTACCCCGACAGGCGCGACAGGGCCCGAGCCCTCGGGGTGTGGGCGGCGGTGTCGGGGCTGGCCCTGGCTCTCGGCCCGGTGATCGGCGGCGTGCTGGCAGGAGTGTGGTCGTGGCGGGCGGTGTTCTGGTTCAACCTCTTCTTCGGCCTCGTCGCCCTGGCGGGGGCCGCCTGGGTGCTCCCCGAGAACGCCGACCCCGGGAACCGCCGCCTCGACATCCCCGGGTTCGTCCTGGGCGCCGGTGCCCTGGCCTCCGCGTCATTCGCCGTCATTGCCGGAGAGACGGCCGGCTACCAGGCCTGGTGGATCGAAGTGCTCTTCGCCGTGACGGCTGTGTCCGCCACCGGGTTCGTGGTCTTCGAGCTGCGAGCCTCCAACCCGGTTGTCAACGTCAGATACTTCCGCCGGCCGGCCTTCGGTGCCTCGAACCTGGTCGCCTTCTCTGCGTGCTTCTCCACCTTCGCGACTTTCTTCTTCATCGCCCTGTACCTCCAGGACGTGGGAACGAGCTCGCCGTACGCCACCGCCCTCGACTTCATGCCGATGGCGGTTGGAATGGTGGTGGCCGCCGTGTTCACCGGCAGGTGGGTCGCTGCGTCTGGACCCCGGTTCCCGATGACATTCGGGTGCGTGTTGGCAGGAGTGGGCGTGTTCCTCACCGACGCACGCCTCACCCCGAGCTCGGGACTCTCGAGCATCGGCTGGACTCTGGCGCTGGCGGGGGTGGGTTTCGGCGTGGCCATCGTCCCGGTCACCTCCTCGGCTCTGTCGGTGATCCCTCCCGAACGCTCGGGAATGGCGGCGTCGATAACGAACACGAGCCGCGAACTGGGAGCCGTCGCCGGTGTGGCCATCCTCGGTTCGATCGTCAACGGCCAACTCACCGTCAACCTCATCGCCCGGCTGACCGCCATCGGCATTCCCAAGCAGTTCCAGAACCAGGTCATCACCGCGGTAACCACCGGTACGTTCAGTCAGCAGACATCCAAGGCCGTCGGCGGCAACAGAGCCTTGCAGCTCATTGTCGATCGGGTCGTGAACGCCGCCTACGGTGCTTTCTCCCACGGCCTCGACATCGCTTTGATGATGGCCGGCGCCCTGATGCTGTTGTCAGCGGTTGCGGCCATGACTTCGATGCGGATCCCCCGTGCCCCTGGCGCAGTCCCGGCGGATGTCGGTCAGTAGATCGCTCGAATCCGCGGATGCCGATTACCTCATCTGGTCCCGCTCGACTGGGCTCTGGTGGGCACGAGACGAGTGACGACACCGGGTCGAGTGGTCATGCGGGTACTAATTGCGGGTGGCATTACATCGAGCCGCGAGCACTGCCGCGCGTTGCTGTGTCGACAACGGCTTCACGGCCTCGCGGATCGTCACGCCTGATGCCCGTCCCGCTCTGGGGAGCAGCCAGCGGTAGACCAGATCCGGACGCTTCTTGGCGGTGTCTCGCAACACCCAACCGATCGCCTTGCGAATGAAGAACTCCCCTTCGTCGAGCATCAGGTCCGCATACTTCGAAAAGCGTTCAAAGTCGCCCTTGCCGCGGCGTAAAGGCACGAGCAATGCAAGAAGGGCGGCCCGGCGAATCCAGAAGTCGTCGTCGCGAGCCCAGCGGTCGAGCACAGGACCCATGCCTTGGTGACGATCCACGAGCTGTCCCATCACGGATGCGGCGAGCCCGTCCACGAGGGCCCACGTTCGTGAGTCGCGCAGCAAGCGCTCCAGCACGGCCGTGTCTGACGGTTCAAGCAGGTCGCCATGGAGGTCCAGTAACTCGACCGTGATCATTCGCCTTTCGTGGACGGGCGTCGCCCATAGTGCGTTCACGAGCTCGATGAGCTCTTCGTGGTTCAGCGCCGGGTACTTCGATGCCACCTTCTTTGCTACGGCGCGGACGGCCGGCACGCTGACGCCGTAGTGCTCGAGCTCGCTCTTCAAGTACGCCTTTTCGTGCTGGGCGCGCTCCGGAGTCCCCAAGCTCCGTAGCTCCTGATCGAGGTGACGAACGAGCCGCTGGATATCCATAGTCTCGATCGTAAGACGACCTAGCTGGCACCAAGACCGAACGTCCGAGTCTTCGATCTGGGCGCGACCCGGCTGGAGGCCAGGGCGCGGATTCGGCAGGCTCGACCGAGCAGATCAGATGGATCCGAGTGCAGTCCGCCTGACAGCCACCCGTATTGAACGCGCACCCCAGATGGCATGGGCCGACACCCTCAAGCGCGGGGCGCGAAAGAGACCACTCTTATCTCGCGTTCGGTGAGCTCTTGGTAATGGCCCCAACCCTTGTAGTACTCGAGAAGGCGAGGCCACATCACTGCCTTCTCCTCTCCAGTGAGGATGTGGGCGTCGGCCTTCAGCGTCCGGCGTCCTACCTGTATCTCCGCGGTCGGTGTCGCG
>JBELAS010000102.1:0-5701 GCA_049508615.1 Acidimicrobiales bacterium | reverse complement strand
ATTCAAGGTGCTGGCGCAAAACGATCTGCCGAAACCCAAGCTCCTCGAGGCGTTCAGCGTCGAGGAGTCGGCGTGCCTGTTCGCCACGATGTCCTTTTGGCAGGGGGTGGACGTGCGAGGAGCCACCCTGAGCGTGGTCGCCATGGACAGGCTGCCTTTCCCCCGACCGGACGACCCATTGATCCAGGCGCGCCGCGAGCGCGCCGGGGAGGATGCCTTCAGATTGGTGGACCTGCCGCGCGCAGCCACGCTTCTCGCCCAGGGGGCCGGGCGCTTGATCCGGTCCTCGGCCGACTCGGGCCTCGTCGCCGTGCTGGATCGCCGGCTGGTCACCGCCAGCTACGGTCTCATGCTTCGCGACGCCTTGCCCCCCATGCGCTTCACCACGAGGCGGGACGAGGCGATGACCTTCCTCGCCTCGATCCGAACGGCCCCCGTCGCTCAGTAGCCGAGGCGCTCGATCGCGTCCGGGCGTTGCTGCCAGCGCTTCTCCACGCGCACGTGCAACTCGACGAACGCGCCGGGCGGCAATTGCTCGCGCACCGCTATGCCCACTTCCTTGAGCACTTCTCCGCCGTCTCCTATCACTATCCCCTTTTGCGACTCTCGCTCGACGACGATCTCCACCCGCACGCGCGGCCACTCCCACTCGCTGACTCGGCATGCGATCGAATGAGGCAGCTCGTCGCGCAGCCTCGCCAGTAGCTGCTCACGGACCAGCTCGGCCACCCAAAAGGCCTCGGGGACGTCGCTCACCATGTCCTCGGGGAAGTACGGGGGTCCCTCGGGCAACCGCTCGAGCACGGCCTCTACGAGCTCGTCGACACCTCGACCGGAGATCGCCGACACAGCGAAGTACTCGACCCCCCGGTCGACACTCTCGAGAACGTCGTGCGCGGCGGAGAGCTGAGCCAGCACCTCTGCGGGTTTGGCACGGTCGACCTTGTTCACGACCACGAGCAAGCGGCACAGACCTCGGTCGCCGTCCGAGGCGCCTTCGGCGCCCCGCACGGGGGCCCGAGCCCGTTCTCCTCCAGACCCTGGGGCCCGACCTCCATCGCGGGCCGTCGCGGGCGGCCGCCCGGCTGCGGTTCCGTAGCACGACGCCGCCGCTCGCTCGAGCACGAGACGGTCGCCCGGGCCCAGGGGGGCGGTGGCGTCGAGCATCGCCACCACCACGTCGAGGTCGTCCAGGGCCTCCACCACCTGTTCGTTCAGGCGGCGCCCGAGCGCGCTGCGGGGTCGGTGCAAGCCCGGGGTGTCCACCAGCACTGCCTGGGCCCCCGGACGATGAAGCACGCCGCGCACCGAGCGCCGAGTCGTGTTCGGACGGGGCGAGGTGATCGTCACCTTGGTCCCGAGGATCCGGTTGACGAGGGTCGACTTCCCGACGTTCGGCCGGCCGACCACAGTGGCGAAACCGGAGCGAAAGCTGCGCCCGGATCTGCTCGCCTGGTCGGGATCGGTGTCCACGCGACCGAGGCTCTCAGTCACACCCGGCGGGGGCGCCTTGGCCCGCGCCCTGCTCGGAGGGTGCCGGAAGAGGGACGACCCGGATGCGGCCGATGCGGTTCCCTTGCACCCTCTCCGCCACCAGCCGCATGCCGCCCGCCTCCACCGATTCCCCTTCGCCGGGAACGCGACCTAAGAGATTGAAGAACAAACCACCCACCGTGTCCCAGTCACCCTCGGGCAGTTCCGCGTGGACCAACTCGCCCAGCTCGTCGACGTCGAGGCGCGCTGTCACCAACAGCTCGCCGCCACCCAGGCGTTCGACGGGAGGCTCCTCGACGTCGTACTCGTCGACGATCTCCCCGACAAGCTCCTCGATCAAGTCCTCCAGCGTGACGAGCCCTGCGGTCCCCCCGTACTCGTCGACCACGATCGCCAAGTGGTACTGCCGCTCCTGCATCTCACGCATGAGTCGAGACACCCGCTTCGTCTCGGGGACGAAGTGTGCCTGGCGCACGAAGTCCCGCACGGGCTCGCCGCGAAGACCTTCGCGCTCGGCTCGCACGAGGTCCTTCGCATAAGCGACACCCAGCACGTCATCGATGTTCTGCGAGTAGACCGGGAGCCTGCTGTAGCCGGCAGCCATGGCAGTGCCGAGCGCCTCGGACACCGTCCGCTGTGCTTCGACCGAACACATGTCGGGGCGGGGCACCATCACCTCGCGCACGATCGTGTCCCCGAACTCGATGATCGAGTGGATCAGCGCGCGCTCCTCGGTCTCTATGACCTCGTCCGCCAGTGCTACGTCAGCCATGGCCAGCAACTCGGACTCGCTCACCTCCGCCGAACGGCCGCGTGGCCCCACGAGCAGGTTCGCCAAACCGATCAAACCGTTCGACACCACCCGGAAGGGCGGGAATTTGACCACAGCCGCAACAACGGGGGCGGAGAGCAGCGCGGAGCGCTCGGGGTTGTGCACCGCCCAGTTCTTCGGAAGAGCTTCTGCCAGGACGAAGATGACGACCACCTCGAAGGCGGTGGCCGCGACGACCCCCAGCGCTCCGAACCACCGCTCGGCGAGGATCCCGACGAGCGTGGCGGTCACCAGCTGGGAAACCAGGACCAGCAGGAGCACCGGGTTCAAGAACCTCTCGGGGTGCTCCACGAGTCTGACCAGCTGGCGGGCGCCGTACCGACGATCATCGGCGAGAGATATCGCCTTCACCTTGCTCATGCGGGTGAGGCTCGTCTCGGCGAGCGCCAAGCTGGCCGCGGCGAAGAGGAGGACGACCACCACGGCGAGCAGGATCCAGTCGGTCGAGCGAAATCGCGAGGCGGCAAGGAGCGCGCCGCGAGCTTCGACGGGCATCACGACCGAAGCCCTACCCGGCGCCTCGGTAGAAACGGTCGAGCAGTTGCTGCTCGCGTTGCTCCATGCGTTCTGCCTCGTCGTTCGCGCCGTGGTCCATACCCACGAGGTGCAGCAGGCCGTGAACGACCAGGAGCGCCACTTCGTCCTCGAACGCCACTGAATGCTCCGACGCGTTTCGCGCCGCGATGGACGGGCAGACGACTACATCGCCGAGGAGGACCGGTATCTCGTCCTCGTCACCGGAGAACCCGCCGCCAGGACCGGTCCCGCCCTCGTCCGGGGACCTGCCGCCATGATCGGGCTCGTGGTCGATGGGGAAGGCCAGGACGTCAGTAGGACCGCTCTCGCCGAGGAAACGCTCGTGCAGCTGGGCGATGGTCGATTCATCGACGAACAGGAGGGACACCTCGACGTCCTCTTTCAACGTTTGGGCATCGAGCACTGAACGCGCGAGCCGCGTCCAGCGCGACAAGTCGACCGGCTGCTCGGACTGCTCGTCGGCAGCGAAGACGTCAATGGCCATCGGTGTGACTCTCGTACGCGCGGACTATGTCCGCGACGATGCGAGCTCTCACTACGTCGTGCCGAGTGAGGTGGACGAATCCCACGTCGGTGACGCCACCGAGCACTGATTCCATGCCGGCGAGACCCGAGCGGCCACCGGGGACGTCGATCTGGGTCACGTCGCCGGTCACCACCACCTTTGACCCGAAGCCGATACGCGTAAGAAACATCTTCATCTGCTCGGGTGAGGTGTTCTGGGCTTCGTCGAGGATGATGAAGCTTCGGTTGAGAGTGCGGCCGCGCATGAATGCAAGCGGAGCCACCTCGATCGTTCCGCGCTCGAGTAGCTTTTGCGCACCCTCTGGGCCGAGCAAGTCATAAAGAGCGTCGTAGAGCGGACGTAGGTAGGGATCGACCTTGGCCATCACGTCGCCCGGTAGGAAGCCGAGACGTTCGCCGGCCTCCACAGCGGGGCGGGTCAGGATGATCCGGTCAACCTCCCGGGCCTGTAGGGCCTGAACTGCCAGGGCCACGGCCAGGTACGACTTTCCTGTACCCGCCGGGCCGATGCCAAAAGTGACCACGTTCGAGCCGATGGCATCTGTGTAACGCTTCTGCCCGGCCGTCTTCGGCCGGACGCTTCGCCCCCTCGCGGAGCGCAGCACTTCGGTGGTCATGACCTCGGAAGGGCTCACGTCGTCCTTGACCATGGCGATCGTGCGTCCGACATCGGAAGCATCGAAACGCTGGCCGCGCTCAAGAAGCTGGACGAGCTCATCGAACAGCCGGCCTACCCGCTCGGCGTCCTCTCCCTCGATGGTGATCTCGTTGCCCCGCACCACGATCCGTGTCCCGTTGAACGCCTCCTCGATGAGCCGCAGCAGCTCGTCACGCTGACCGAGAAGGCTCACCATCAGGTGGTTGCCGGGGACGAGGATCTTGACCTGGGTGGGCGACACGGGCGTTCTGGACGCGAGGCTACCAGCGCAACCGGGAATCACCCCGGCGGCCACCCGAGACGCCTGCCGCCGAGCACGTGTAGATGGAGGTGGGGAATCGTGTTGGCGGAATCCGCTCCCACGTTGAACAACAGCCGATAGCCGCGCTCGGCGATTCCCTCGCGCCCGGCGACCTCTCGCGCCGCCACCACAAGCTTGGCGAGCAGCTCGCCGTCGTCGGGACCGAGCGCTGATGCATTCGAGACGTGCCGGCGCGGGACAACTTGCACGTGCACCGGAGCTTGCGGGTTTATGTCACGGAAGGCAACCACTTGATCGGTGCTATGCACGACGTCAGCGGGAGCCTCGCCGGTGACAATGCGGCAGAAGATGCAGCCCCGGTCGCTCACCATGACGCGCTCAACTCGCGCTTCCTTTCGACTCTCGCCCGCTGGCCGACTCCCGCCCGTCCGGCCCCTTCGGCTCAGGGTACAGGTGCTCGAGACTGCCGGGCGCGATGCGGCTCGCCTCGATGAACTTCTCGACATCGTGCTCCTTCAGGCGGATGACCCTACCGAACTTGTAGGCGACCAACGCACCTTCGTCGATGAACCGGTACAGGCTGCGCAGGGTCACCCCGAGGTACTCGGCAGCATCTTTCGTGCTCATCCATCGGATCTGCTCGCTCATCGGATCTGCTCGCTCATCGACGTCCCTCGAAATGCTCGGGCGCCCTCGTGCCACCATGTGTCGTCTCAAGCTATCTGACGCATGCGAACACCGGGTCGCCGCACCCGCTTCGCACGGGCCACAAGGATCTCAACGTCCGCGACCTCAATACGTCACCCTCGGCCTGAGGGGCTACTGCGTGGCCGGGGCCGGATTGGACTGTAACTGAGTGGGGCCCAACGTGACGACCTCGTGCAGGACCGCGACGGCATTTTCTCCGACCGGCTGACTCGGAAACACCGCCAATGGCACCGGTCGGGTGCAGCGATCCGTCACCATAGGCGCAGCGACCGTCGACTCTTGTCGCGCGCCTGTCGGCTCCGTTGCTCGCCTATGCGCGCTCTCTCAGCCTGAGATCAGGCGCCGACGCGCAGGCCCAGCTCGTCGAGCCGACGGCTCATGGCGTCGGGAGTCACGCCGAAGAGGCAGGCGATCGCGCGGATGTCCTCGGCACGGATCGTGATCATGCGCCCGTTGAAGTCCTGTCGCTGTACCTGGATCATGCTCAAGAACCGCCGCAGCAGATCTCGCTCCGGTCCACGGACCGCGTTCAGCTTGGAGAGATCCACAGTGACCTTCTCGTTGCCGTCCCACGGTCGTAGCTGCCGGCGCATCCGGCCGGGGCTCTCACCGTCGCCGCTGCCAGCGCCCTCCGCGCCCTGCGAGCTCCAGCGGTCGGCATTGTCATCCTGCGGCAGCAGCTGGT
>JBELAS010000101.1:0-5756 GCA_049508615.1 Acidimicrobiales bacterium | reverse complement strand
ACCGTCGCGCCCGTCGCCGACTACGCCCACCTTCGCCGGCGCGCTGGGCCCGTCCTCCAGCTCGACCCCGTTGCGAAGCAGACGGAGAGCGCCTCTGGTCGGAACGCCCTCCACCTGGGCGAGGTACTCCTTCTCCACCCCGAAAGAAGGATGGGTGAGACTTTGGGCGAGCTTCCCGTCGTTCGTCATCAAAAGGAGGCCTTCGGTGTCCGAGTCGAGCCGGCCCACGGGGAAGACCCGCGGATCGTCGGGTACGAGCTCGGCAACCGTGGGACGGCCTTGCGGATCGTCGGTCGTGGTCACCACGCCTCGCGGCTTGTGCAAGAGGTAGTGGACGAGGCCCGGGAGCACCCCGATCTGCACGCCGTCGAGCGCGATGCTGTCACGGGTCACGTCCACCCGCCGCCCGAGCGTGGCGGGCTCGCCGTTGACCGTGACGCGCCCGGCCGAGATGAGCTCCTCGCAGGCCCGTCGGCTCCCCAGTCCCGCACGGGCCAGCACCTTCTGGAGCCTTTCGGATTCCTCGTCGCCGCGCGTGCCCTGGTGAGATGGAGACATCGTCTTGGAGGAGGCTGCGCCCGGCGGCCTGGGTGTCAGGAATCGATACCTGGCCGGAGGCGCTCTTCGAGCTCCGCCATGGCCTCGGGTCCCGGCAGGAGCTCTTCTACGCGGGGCAGTTGCCCGAGATTGTCGAGCCCGAGCTTCTCCAAGAACGCCGGTGTGGTGCCGTAGAGGACCGGCAGGCCGGGTCCGGGGGCCTGGCCGACCGCCATGATGTAGCCGCGCTGCTCGAGCAGTCGCACCACGCCGTCGACGTTGACGCCTCGCAAGGCGGAGATCTGGCCCCGAGACACAGGCTGGCGGTAGGCGATGATGGCGAGCGTCTCCAAGGCGGCCGAGGACAGCCGCGAGGAGACCCCCTCCATGGCGTAGCGCTCCACGAACGGTGCCATGTCGGGATGTGTCTGGTACCGATATCCCCCGGCCACACGCACGAGGACGAACCCCCGTCCTTCCGCCGCGTACCCACGGGAGAGCTCGTCACACAGTCCCTCCACGCGCTCTATGGGCAACTCGAGAAGCTCCGCCAACAGCGTCGGCGGGACCGGCTCCACGGCGGACATCAGCACGGCCTCGACGGCCCGGTGCTCCTCGGACAGCTCCATCACAGCGCCCCGAGGGCATCGGCGACTTCGGCGCTCAGGAGAGCCGAGGCTCGGGGCAGCGCGCGTACCGTCGCCGGGAGCGCCACAGCGTGTCCGTCGGTCGGAGAGCTCAGCCTTCGTACTCCTCGAGCGCGCCCGCACTGCCCACGGTGGAGAGCACCCCTTTTCCACCGATCCAGGTGACCGTCAGGTCGCCGAAGGTCTCGCCCTGGTCGAGCGCCACTCGCCCGCGCTTGCACAGCTCGAGCAGGGCGAGGAAGCGCACGATGACCTGCATCCGCGTGGTGCAGTGGGCGCTCAGCTCTCGGAAGGTGAGCGTGTGCTCGGCCGGCAGGCGCTCCTCGAGCTCTGCGACCGCCTCCGAGACCGTCACCGCCTCCACCGTGACGTGGGAGAGGTCGAGGGTCTCGGCGGGCGCACCGGCGATTCCCCGCAGATAGGCCGCCACGAGTCGAGCCGGCGTGATACCGGCGAGCAGGTCGGGTGCGAGGTCCCGAAAGCGCTCCTCGAGCCCGGCGACCCGCGGAACACAGCGGGCGGCGGCGTTCATCATCGTGAGGAAGTGGTCGGCGATCCCTACGTAGGCCTGGAGCTCTAGCAGTCGCGCCAGCAGCCGGTCGCGCTCCTCGAAGCCGGACAGCAACTCCTCGTCGTCCTCGGCCTGCTCGGGGCCCGGCAGCAGCTTGCGCGACTTGAGCTCGACCAGGATGGCGGCGATCACCAGGAACTCCGTGGTGGTCTCGAGGTCCATGGACGCCGCGGCGGCCATCTCTGCGACGAAGGCGTCGACGACCGACGCCACAGGCACGTCGCAGACGTCCACCCGGTGCTCCGAGACGAGGCGCAGGAGCACGTCGAAGGGCCCCTCGAAGACAGGCGTGCAGACACAAGAAGCCACGAAACCGACGATACCGGCTGCGTTGCGCTCCGCCGTGCATGCCCGACGATCAGGACCAACGCCGCTTTCCCGTAGCATGGCAGACCATGTCCAGAGTGCTCTCGGGGGTCCAGCCGAGCGGCGACCTGCACCTCGGCAACTACCTGGGCGCATTTCGCAATTGGGTATCCGACCAGCGCCGCCACGAAGCGTTCTTCTGCGTGGTCGACCTCCACGCGCTGGCCCAGGACCACGACCCGTCCCTGCTCGCCTCCATGACCTTGGACACCGCCACGAATCTCCTCGCCGTGGGGCTCGACCCATCGCTGTGCACGCTCTTCGTCCAGAGCCACATGCCGGAGCACCCGCAGCTGACCTGGCTGCTCGAGTGCACGGCGACCTTCGGCGAGCTGCGCAGGATGACCCAGTTCAAGGAGAAGGGCGGAGAGAACGAGAGCGTGCGGGCGGGGCTGTTCACCTACCCGGTCCTGATGGCCGCGGACATCTTGCTCTATGACGCCGAGCGCGTGCCCGTGGGCGAGGACCAGCGCCAGCACCTGGAGCTGACGCGCGACCTCGCCATGCGGTTCAACCACCACTACGGAGAGACCTTCGTGATCCCGCAGCTAGCGATGCCCGAGGTGGCGGCGCGGGTGATGGACCTCCAAGAGCCGACGAGGAAGATGTCGAAGTCGGTGAGCTCTCCCCTCGGAACGATCGGGGTGCTCGACACCTCCGAGGAGATCGACCGCAAGATCCGCCGGGCGGTCACCGACGCCGGGTCCGACGTGGTCTACGACCCGCTGACCAAGCCCGGGGTGTCGAACCTCCTCGAGCTGCTGGCGGCGGCGAAAGGTGGCGACCCGGAAGAACTCGCCGCCGGTTACTCGAGCTACAGCCAGCTCAAGAGCGACGTTTCGGAGGCGCTGGTGGAGCTGCTGCGGCCGGTGCGTGAACGCCATCTCGAGCTCGCCGCGGACCGCGCCCACGTCGAGGCGGTGCTGGCGGAGGGCGCGACGAAGGCGCACGCGGTGGCGGGGGCGACGCTCGACCGGGCTATGCGGGCGGTCGGGCTGTTCGCACCTCGTGGAGGCTTCACCACCTGAGGCAGGTGGCCCTGCGCACAAGCTCGTCTGATCGCGGCCGTGCATCTCAGGCGACGACGGGACCTCCTCGTCGGTGCGCGCCGCGTTGCGCTCAAGTGATGAAGTGCGTGCCTCCCACGGCGTTCCAGATGTTCAGCTCTCCGCCGAGCAGATGGTTCTGCACCGACGAGTTCTGGAACGCGACGAGCGCGACCACGAAGACGAGGATCATGCCGATCGGGCGGATCTGGTAGTACCGCTGCATGGCTCGGTCGGGTAGGAGGCGCTCCACGAGCACCGACCCGTCGAGCGGGGGGATGGGGATCAGGTTGAAGATGCCGACGGTGATGTTCGCAAGGCCGCCGGCCACCAGGATCTCGTACCCGAGGGGAAGGGAGCCGCTCGTCGGGCTGAGGAACAGCCCGTGCTCCAGCGCATAGCGGCACACCAAGGCAAAGATCAAGAACAAGAGCCCGTTCGTGAAGGGCCCGGCGAGCGAGACCCATACGCTGTCGTTCCTCGGGTGCCGTAGACGCGACACGTTGACCGGCACCGGCTTCGCCCATCCGAAGGCGACGCTGCCGGAGAGCACGAGCAGTGCCGGCAGGATGACCGACCCGAAGAGATCGATGTGCGCCATGGGATTGAGGGTGAGGCGTCCTGCCCGCCTGGCGGTGTCGTCGCCGAAGGCACTCGCGACCGCGCCGTGGGAGACCTCGTGCAAGATGATCGACGGGATCAGCACACAGAAGTAGGCGATCTTGAAGCTGTCGATGTGGTGGGTCCGCAACAGCAGGACCGCGACCACGACACCGGCAATGATCCACATGACCGTGCGCGGATTGATTTCCCGCCACCTCGGCTGTGCAGGCGGGGGGCCCCAGCGGTCGCTCATTGGCACACGCCTGGAGGTGCTCGAAGACTCAGTGTTTCGACGCGCAGTTGATGCAGTAGCGGGCTGCCGGCTTTGCCTCGAGGCGCAAGGGGTCGATGGGCTGGCGGCAGTCCTCGCACACTCCGTAGGTCCCGTTCTCGAGCTTGGTCAGGGCGTCCTCTACCTCCTCGAGGTCCTCGCGGAGCTCGACGGCCAATACCTCGGCTTCGCCACGTTCCGCCGTCACCTGGCTGGAGTCAGCGAAGTTCGGGTCGTAATTCAGGCGACCTCTCCCCATGCCCAGCTCCTCGAGCTTGGCCAGGAGATCCTTGCGCTCTTCCTCCAGGAGGGCGCGGTAGTCGACCATGGGGGGTTGCCCGGGCACGTGCCGACATTACTGCGCGACTCGCGGCCCGGCGCGCGGATGTGCCTCCTCGTACACCCGGCGCAGGTGCTCGGGCGACACCCGCGTGTAGATCTGGGTGGTCGCCACCGACACGTGCCCGAGGAGCTCCTGGACCACCCGGATGTCGGCACCGTGGGCGAGCATGTGGGTGGCACAGGAGTGACGCAGCACGTGTGGGTGCACACGGCTCGCGAGGTTCACCGAAGACGCTCGCTTCTTCAGCACTCCCCAGATCCCCTGCCTCGTGAGCCGGCCACCGCGTGCGTTCAGGAAGACCGCCTCAGCGTCGCCGCGGCGTGCCCAGCGTCTAGGCGCCAGTTCCGACCTCCCCCAGGGCCCGAGCCAGTCCTCGAGCGCACGACGGGCACACCGGCCGAGGGGCACCAGGCGCTCTTTGCCTCCCTTCCCGAGGACCCGCACCAGACCCGTATCGGAGCCCAGGTCCGAGAGTGACAGACCGGCCAACTCCGACACACGCATCCCGGTGCCGTAGAGCACCTCGAGGATCGCCCTGTCGCGACGAGCGAAGGCGTCCTCCCCGCCGCAGGCGTCGAGCAGGCGCCCGACCTCGTCCTCGTCGAGAGCCTTGGGCAGGTGGAGCCCCGATCGGGGCCCGTCGATGTCCGTGGTCGGGTCCGAGGTGGCCCGGCCCTCCTCCACGCAGAACCGGTGCAGACCGCGAATGGGGGCGAGAGCGCGCGCGACGGACGCAGGAGCAAGACCGCCGGCGCGTCTCTCGGCGAGATGCTCCTCCACGAGGTCCATGTCGGCGGTCTCCACCTGGCGCCCTCGAGATGCGAGGAACGACTCGTAGGCGAGAAGATCACGACGGTAGGAGACGACCGTGTTGCGCGAGCGCCCCTGCTCGACCGCGAGCCAAGTCAAGTACTCCTCGCCACTCGCGCTGAGGGCGCGCGGGCTTTCGGTCGGGTCCGTCGGGTCAGCCGGTGCCGACGCAGAGGCGAGGGCCGTCGCCGACGAGCCGTTGGCACCGGGGTCGGTGGTGGTCAACGTGCGGTCGCCCCCAGCGCGTCGCGCGCGAGCAGCAGGCCGAGCACGCTCTGGGCATCCGCCAGCCGGCCCGAGCCGACCAGGTCGTCCACCTCGCTCAAGGGCACCTCCACCACCTCCATGAAGCGCTCCTCTTGCCCGTGTTCTGCACGACGCGTCGGCCCGTGGGGCTCGAGGCCGGTGGCCAGGAACAAAGACGTCTCCTCGTCGCAAAAACCGGGGCTGTTGAACACGGTGGCGAGCAGGCGCAGCTCCCCGGCGGCGACACCGGCCTCCTCGATCAGCTCGCGGCGCGCGGTCTGCTCGGGCGACTCACCGTCGACGTCGCGCGTCCCGG
>JBELAS010000100.1:0-7120 GCA_049508615.1 Acidimicrobiales bacterium | reverse complement strand
GACGAGGTGGGGACACAGCGCCGCTCATAACGACGGTCGGACAATTCTGATGACGCGCCTTGACCCGTGTTCGAAGAGCTGACACTGTTCCGCGACTTGCGGTGGACACCTCTAGGAGGCGTAGATGAAGACGACAAGTTTCGCGAAGATGGCGTTCGGGACCGGGGCGGCGATCCTGGCTTTGGCGCTCGCCCCGGCCACCGCGGCGTATGCGTCGAATGGACCCAGAGGTTTCGGTCATGGCTTTGCTCACAAGGGCTTCCATGGACACCGAGGCCCCGGCTTCGATCGCGGGTCCGCGGTGGTGTCGCTCGAGGCGAGCCCCTACGGGCCCGTGCTCGTCGTCGGCGGAGCAGGGGCGGGGTACGTGCCGGCCGACCCGACGACGACGCCGCCGACGCCGGCCGGCTACAACTACCCGGCCGGCTCGTCGCTCTACTTCGCCACCATCGACCCACCCGCGTACGACCAGGGCTTCGGCCGTGCCTACCAGGCGGGGTGCACGACGACTGTGGTGACGGGCACCGCCGAGGGCACCCTTTCGTGCACCGGCTCGGAGACGGACCAGACCGCCGACTGGCCGGCGTTCACGACCGACGGGCCGCCGGTGGCCGGTCCGGGTGTCAACCGCTGGCTGCTCGGTTCGGTGTACCGCGCCGATCTCGGTACCTTCCAGGTGACGTACGCCGGTCATCCCCTCTACCTCTTCGACCCAGGCCCCGCCTCGTTCTCCGGCGCGAACTTCTTCGAGTCGGTGCTGCCGCTGCCGCCGTGGAACACGGCGTGGTACCTGATGTCACCGGACGGGCTGGCCGCGCCGGGCCCCGCCAACTTGGAGACCGAAGCACCCAACGCCCAGACCACGTACACCTCGACGGCGTTGGGAGTGGAGATGCTCCCGAACGTCGTCCCCGGGGGAGCGACGATCACCGTCTACTCCTTCAGCGGCGACAGCCCGTGGCGGAGTCGGTGCGCCGGTCAATGTGCGATGGACTTCATCCCCGTGGTCACGAGCGGGCCACCGACAGTGTCCTCGGGAGTCGATGCCCATGGCGTGGGGGTGATCGCGCGGCACGACGGCTCGCTGCAGGTCACCTACAACGGTCACCCGCTCTACATCTACAGCCAAGAACAGCCGTTGGTCGGGTCCAGTGGCCTGGTGACGACGGGCAGCGCGGGCAACGGCAACGCGATTCACGCCTTCGGTGGGACCTTCAGCCTGGTGAGCCCGTAGGCACGGTCCCTTTGGCAGCCGCCCGCTTGTGCGAAGAGCGCGGCGCTTCGACATGCTCTTCCAACGGCCCCCGCTTCGGTGGGGGTCGTTGCGCGATACGCCTGGCGAATTCGCCAGCGACGAGGTGGGCGATAGAGGCCGGGTAATCACGACGCCGGGACAATTCTGATCAATTCTGGGTACGAACCGTTGACCCATCTCCGAGAACGTGAGACGGTGCCCCAACTCAAGGCGGACTCTTCTGGGGGGCATGGATGAAGACGACAAGAATCGTGAAGATGGCGTTCGGGGCCGGTGCAGCCGTCCTGGTGCTGGGGGTCGCCCCGGCCACCGCGGCTTTCGCCTCGACAGGGATCAGAGTGCCGTGCTCGGGTTCGGGAGGTGGAGCCGCCGGACTGATCGCCGCCATCGACACCGCGAACGGCGACGGGGGCGGGATGATCAACCTCGCTCCGAGATGCACCTACGCGCTCAGCTCTTCGAACAACGGCGACCCCACGACGAGCGGCGCGAACGGCCTGCCCGTGATCACGAGCCAGATCACCATCAACGGCATCGGCACCACGATCGCCGCGAACGACACGAGCTTTCGGGTCTTCGAGGTCGACGGTCCGGGTGGGAACCTCACGCTTCAGGGTCTCACCATTACCGGAGGCAACAGCATCTTCGGTGGTGGCATCTTGAACGCCGAAGGCGCGGTCACCCTCACGAATAGCCGTGTGACCGGCAACACCGCCCAGATGGGTGGCGGTGGCATCGCCAGCGGCGTCGTCAACCCTGCTCACCTCGGTCCCATCGGCACGCTCACCCTCAATTTCAGCCAGGTCGACCACAACACCACCCTTGGCGGCGGGGGCGGCGGCATCCTGAACCACGCCGGGACGCTCACCCTCAATTTCAGCCAGGTGTACGCGAACACCTCGGCGGGCGGTGGCGGTGGCATCGCGAGCGGCACCGGTAACGGCGGTACCGCAGGCGGCAGCACGCTCAAGGTGTTCTTCAGCCAGGTGAACGACAACACGTCCAATGGCGGCCCGATGGCCGGCGCCGGCGGCATCGCCAACGGCGGCACGGCGACCATCACCTTGAGCCAGGTGAACTACGACGCGGCCCCTGACTCCTACGGTGGCGGCA
The DNA here is from genome assembly GCA_049508615.1 of Acidimicrobiales bacterium. Classification (GTDB taxonomy): domain Bacteria; phylum Actinomycetota; class Acidimicrobiia; order Acidimicrobiales; family UBA8190; genus Bog-564. The sequence continues at coordinate 4,752 of JBELAS010000100.1, read as the reverse complement.
TCCTGAACCACGGAACCATGACCATCACTTTGAGCCAGGTGAACCACGACACCGCCCTCGACGGCGGGAACGGCGGCGGTATCGCCAATGTCGACTTCGGAGTCCCGAACAGTGGAGTGCTGAGCGTCAACCTGAGCCAGGTCAACGACAATTCGGCTTCTGCCTCGGGTGGCGGCATCTTCGAGGCCGGTGCCGATGCCAATGGAGGGCTCACTCTCCCGGGCGGCCCGCTCACCCTCGAGCTGAGCGAAGTCACGGGCAATTCGAGCGCATCCGGGGGCGGCATCTACACCATCGCCACCAGCCCGGTGACACTCAAGCTCACCTTCGTCGCCAAGAACACTCCCGACAACTGCTTCCCGCATGGAAGCATCTCGGGTTGCATCGGCTGAGCAACGTCCGACAGTAGCGAGAGACAGCCGCTGCTGCTCGTCGAGGTGAGAGGCACCCAGCGCGATCCTCGTGAGGCTCGTGCTGCGGTGCCGCTGAACGGTGCGGCCGGCGGCGAGGGCCGACGGCACCATCGCGAGCTGCTCGAGGTCGAATCCCTCCACAGTTTCTTCGAGCCCCAGCTCGGCTTCGAGGCGCCATCTGCATCTGCGCGGACGTCTCGTGGGGCGACAACCGTTTTCGCAGGTGGAGAGGGCTGTTTCGCGGAGCTCGTTCGCCTCGAGCACCGTCTGGCCGCGGCGGATGATCGCGACTAGAAGAACGCGATGGACATCGACGGAGCAGTCTGCATAATCACCGGGGCGTCTTCGGGGATCGGAGCGGCGAGCGCGCGCTTGCTGAACAGGCTGGGGGCGCAGGTTGTGCTGGCTGCTCGGCGCGCCGATCGTCTGGCGGCTCTCGCCGTAGAGCTGCCGGGATCGCTTGCCGTCGCAACCGATGTGACCGTTCCCGAACAGGTCGAGCGACTGGTCGCAAAGACCGTCGAGAGCTACGGCAGGGTCGATGTCCTCGTGAACAACGCCGGACAGGGTCTGCACGTCGCACTCGAGGAGCTCGACCCGGCCGATCTGCGTGCGGTCTTCGAGCTCAACGTGGTCGCGCCACTGGTGGGGATGCAGGCGGTGCTGCCGGTCATGCGAGAGCACTCTGGCGGAGCCGTCGTGAACGTGAGCTCGGCCACGTCGTTGCGGGTCTTCCCTGGGCTCGGCGGCTACGCCGCCACCAAGGCGGCGCTGAACATGGTCTCCCAGGTCGGCCGTCTCGAGCTGGCCGCTTCGGGCGTGGTGGTGTCGGTCGTGTACCCGTCTGTCACCGCCACGGAGTTCCACGAGCGGCTCCGTGCCGGGCACCTGTCGAGCGGGGCTCCTCACATGGCACCGGACCCGCCCGAGCTCGCGGCCCAGGCCGTCGTCTTCGCCATCCGAACCGGCGAGGCCCATGTCCTGGTCGGCGATCCACCTCGGCCGATCGTCCCGGGAGACGACGAGGGTTGGGGTGCTCTGCTCGCGCGCCAAGCACCAGGCGCGCCCACTTCACGGTCGATGCGTGAGGAGAACCCGGACCCGCGCGCACGTGCGGCGGAAGATGCGAACCACAAGGGCCAGCCCGGGTGATCCTCGTGAGCGCGGCGACCAGGCGCAGGACCCCGATCCTCGGCGCCCGCTGATGCCGGAGCAGACCAGCTCGATCAGCGTCTCGGATCCGAGTCGGCTCGGCTCTTCGTCACCGGCGCATCACCCGAACCTGGCCCTCTTGGTAGTGGTCGTCGGGGTCCTCATCACGGCGATCGACACCACGATCGTCGTCCTCGCGCTTCCGGAGATCCAGCGCTCCCTGCACATCGGGCTGGCCTCGGTCATCTGGGTCATCATCGGCTACCTGCTCGTCATCACCCTGCTGTCGACCCAGGTCGGGCGCCTCGGGGACATGTTCGGCCGGGTGCGGATGTACGAGGCGGGATTCGTCGTCTTCATCGTCGGGTCGCTCGCGTGCGCCCTGGCGTGGGACGAGCTGTCGCTCGTGGTCTTCCGGCTCGTCCAGGGGATCGGCGGCGCGCTCATCACCGCCAATTCGGGCGCGGTGATTGCCGACACCTTCCCGAGGGAGCAACGCGGTCGCGCCTACGGCTTCAACGCGATCGGCTTCAACACCGGCGCGGTCCTCGGCGTCGTCCTGGGCGGCATCATCGTCACCTACGTGTCGTGGCGATGGATCTTCTGGATCAACGTGCCCATCGGGATCGGCGCGGTGGCGGTCGCGAATCGGGTCCTGTTCGACCCCGGACGGCGCGAGCAACGCCGACTGGACTGGTGGGGCATGGCCACCCTGGGGCTCGGGCTCTTCGGGTTGCTGTGGGCGATGGTCAAGCTCACCTCCGAGCCCCTCGACCCGGCGGTCGTCGGCTTCCTCGCCGGCGGGCTGATCACGCTCCTCGCGTTCTGGTGGATCGAACGCTCGGTGTCCGAGCCCATGTTGGACCTCGGGATCTTTTCGTTGCCGACCATGACGCCGTCGCTGCTGGCTGCCATGTTCCAGAGCCTGGCGAACTTCGCCGTGCTGTTCCTGCTGCTCATGTACCTCCAGGGCGTTCGCCAGCTCAGCCCGATCCACGCCTCGCTGCTGCTCGTCCCCGGCTACCTCGTCGGCGGAGTCGTCGGGCCATTCGCCGGCCGGTTCGCCGACCGAAGAGGCGCCGTCGTGCCGGCCACGGTCGGCCTCGCGATCCAGGTGCTGGCGCTTCTCGTCTACGCGCACCTCGGGCTGCACACGACGCTGTGGGTCTTGGTCGTCGCCTACATGGTCGGGGCCGTCGGTGCCGGGTGCTTCTTCCCGTCGAACAACGCGGCGGTGATGAAGGCCGCGCCCGGCAAGAGCTTCGGCATCGCCTCGGGGTTGCTTCGGACCTTCGCCAACGTGGGCATGGTGTTCTCGTTCGCCCTCGCCATCTTGGTGGCTTCTCGGACCATCACCAAACACGAGGCCTTCGCCATCTTCGTCGGCACGAGCACCCTTTCGCGCTCGACGGCCGCAGCGTTCACCGACGGCCTCCACGCCGCCTTCTACTCGTCGATGTCGCTGATGGTGGTGGCCGCGATCCTCTCGGCTACGCGTGCACGCCCGAGACCCGCCAGGCGCTAGGAGCGCCCGCCCGTCGCTTCGTCCAGCGCTGCGGCCAGGTCGAGCTCGCGGTCGATCTCCAGCGCCTTCTGCTCTTCGTGGCGGACCCATTGGACCACGACGGGGACCATGGCGAAGGTCATCGCCGAGTCTCCGCCCACCCACATGATCGCACCGCCCATGTGCAGGTCGACGAGCAGCGACGGACCCCAGGTGCGGTGCACGGCGTAGTAGGCGGGGAACATCTCGCGCGCCGCCGAGGCCAGGGCCAGCCCCGTGAAGGTGTCCACCGGCACGGCGGCCGCCAGGAACAAGAGGCGCACGCCCGGGTACATCGGATGGCGCGTCGGCTGGCGCCAGAAGAGGTATCCGATCACCAGGAACATCAGGTGCTCGGCGTCGTGCGCCTGCTCGTGGGTGAGGGTGTAGTTGTAGAAGCTGGTCAGGTGTGAGATCGGGATCAAGACGGCGTAGAGAGCGAAGTCGACTACCGGGTGTGCGACGACCTCGGCGATCTTCGAGCGAAGAGCGCGTTCTGCCACGTTGTGTCCCTTGCCGGTGGTGGAGCGCTCCAGCAGCTCGATCGGCGCTCCCATGGCGAAGAGAGGAGCGGCGATCATGATGAGGAGCAGGTGCTGGATCATGTGGTCGTAGAACAAGACGTCGTCGTAGACGCCGAACACGCCCTCGATGGCGACGAACGTGACGAGCAGCCCGAAGTAGAAGGCGACCACCCGCTTTGTGGACCACGGGTGCTCGGGATGAAGACGCCTGACCCGCCAGACACCCACCGCGTAGAGGAGGGCGGCCGCTGCGATCAGCACCGAGCCGAAGTCGATCTGGGTGGCGCCGAGCTGGTGCCAGCTGAGGGCCGGCGGGAGCGCGTCGGCCAGGAGACGGAAGGGCGAGACCGGCACCGCTCAGCTTCGATACGCAAGGGGCAGGTGCATCGACCACCCCAGAGCTTGGAGGATGTCGGCGGGGGAGTAGTTGGGGTTGGGGGGGTGTTTCAGGTGTTGCTCGCCGAGTGCGGAGAGGAATTTCTCGAGCGTCGGGTCGAGCTGTCCGTGGAAGTCCGGCGCGGCGTCGGTGACGAAGCGTTCGATGCCGCTCGGGTCGATGACGAAGAACCCGTCGGAGTGGTCGACGTCGTAGGTGAGCGGCCGGCCGGTCCACCAGTCGATGTCGGGAGGGTCGTCTTCGGGGACGTTCTGGTACCAGATGCCGAAGAACCTGGCGATCGCCTGCAGCTCGGCGGGGGTCTCGGTCACGAGCTGCCAGTCGGTCCCCGTGAGCTTGGCGTACGCGGCGAGACGGGCGGGTGTGTCACGACCGGGGTCGACGCTCAGCTCGACGATCTCGACCTTCGAGGAGGCCTTGTCCGCTCGAAGCGAGCGCTGCACCTGGAGGAGGTTGCCGGTCGTCATCGGGCAGACGTCGGAACACAAGGTCAGAAACGGCACGAGGAGGACGGTCTTCCCAGGCCACGAGCGAAGGTCGACGCTTCGGCCCTGTTGGTTCGTGAGGGAGAGCCCACGGACGGCCGCCGGCAGTCTCCGGTGCGAGGTCGCGCCGACCGACGCAGACGGCGCGCCCGTGGACGACGAGCAGCTCGCCAGGAACACCACCGACACGACGATCGGCCCGATCGCACGCGCTGCTCTATCAGGTAGTCGCATGGCG
>JBELAS010000010.1:0-13600 GCA_049508615.1 Acidimicrobiales bacterium | reverse complement strand
CGATCACCCAAGGGCCCGGTCACCGTCGTGGTCTCCCACGTTCCCTGTCCCGTCGGCGTGTGGAAGGCGAGAACTGCTGTGAACCCATCGCCGCCGTCCGAGAGAGGACACAGGTCACAGGCCCAGCCAGCTCGGCGCGCGCCGAGAGCTACTGCCCGGGCCACCTCGGTGGAGCCGCAGGTCCCCTTGAAGGAGTCCGGAGCAGCCACGACCAGTCGCTGTCCTTCTGATCCCCTTGCCCCTTCGCAAACCATGCCGGCCATCCTGCCCTGGCGCGGCTCCGGACGGCAGATGCAAGGGAGGGCCGACCGATCCGGCAGGTACAAGGGGACGGCCAACGGATAGGGTCGCATCTCGTGGGTGGAGCCGACCTCGTCGTCGCGTCCAACCGCGGCCCAGTGTCGTTCTCGCTCGACGAGACCGGCCGTCCCGTTCGGACAGGATCGGGAGGGGGGCTTGCCACAGCGTTGCAACCATTGCTGCAAGGCAGCGGCACCAGCTGGGTGGCATGCGCGATGTCCGACGCCGACCGGATGGCCGTGGCCGACGGGCTGATGACCGTCGACGGCATCGACCTGTTCATGGTTCAGCCGGACCCAGCCACCTATCGCATGGCCTACGACGTAGTGGCGAACTCAACTCTGTGGTTCTGCCACCACCACCTCTTCGACCTCGCCCGCAGGCCCCGGCTCGACCGGTTCTGGGCCGAGGCCTGGGAGCATTATCGGGAGCTGAACCAGGCGTTCGCCGACGTGGTGTGCGAGACGGCAGCACCCGGCGCCACAGTCCTCGTCCAGGACTACCACTTGTGCCTGCTACCGGGGATACTCGCTGGCGAGAGGGCGGACCTTCGCACCGTTCACTTCACCCACACGCCTTTCGCCGATCCGAGCGCGCTTCGGGTCCTCCCGGCATCAGTCGCGCGAGAGCTGCTCGGGGGAATGGCAGCAGCCGTCGGGGCCGGGTTCCACACGACGCGTTGGGAGGCCGCCTTCCTTGCGTGCTGTGCCGACAACGATGTCCAAGCCCCGCCGACGCTCGTCTCGCCGCTCTCACCCGATCCGACTTACCTGGCGCAGCGCGTCGCATCGCCGCGCTGCGCCGCAGCGACCGAACGTCTCGACGCTCTGATCGGGAACAGGCGGACAGTGCTGACTGTCGACCGCGTCGAGCCATCGAAGAACCTGTTGCGCGCGTTCTGGTCGTTCGACGAGCTGCTCCACCGGCACTCTGAGTTTCGCGGAAAGGTGGTGATGCTCTCGTTGGCATACCCGTCGCGCCAGAGCCTTCCCGAATACCTGGCCTATGGCACGGAGATCGAGCACGCGGCACAACGCGTGAACGACACGTGGGGGACGGACGAATGGACTCCAGTACAGCTCGACATGGCCGACGACCCCGATCGGTCCTTCGCCGCCCTCATGCGCTACGACGTGCTACTGGTCAACCCGCTTCGCGACGGGCTCAACCTCGTGGCCAAGGAGGGCCCGTTGCTCAACACCACCGACGGGGTGCTGGCACTGTCACGCGAGGCCGGATCGTTCGCCGAGCTACGCGACGGGGCTATCGAGGTGAACCCCTTCGACGTGACCGGTACAGCTGAAGTGCTGGCACAGGCGCTGGCAACGACCCCCGAGGAGCGAAGACACAGGGCCCAGACGTTGCGATCTCTTGTCACGTATCGCAAACCTGACCAATGGCTCACCGACCAGATCGCATTGGCACGTAGATGACTCTCGAGCCGGTACCCCCGTCGCTCGATAGTTGGGACCCGTCCTTCGGGCGGTAAGACCGGTCGCCCCTCCTATCCGCCCATACGTTCAAGCTCCCGCCGCGCTTGCGAGCTGACGCAGCACGGCGAGCGCCTCGGCGGGCCCGGGCAGCACCAAGTCGGCGGACGCGCCGAGCTCGGGAGGCGATTCATCGTCGGCGACCGCCACGCGCACCGTGCGCACCCCCCGTGCGGCAAGGCGGTCGAGCGCTTCGAACGCAGCGAGGTCACCGGCATCATCACCCGCAAAGCAAGCCGCCGTGCAACCCTGCGCCAAGCGCTCGACCACCCGTCCCTTGTCGAGATCGACCGGCGGGCGGAACTCGATCGCCATGCGCCCGGGCTGGAGCACGAGTCCCGTACGATCTGCCCAGGTCGCAGCGAAGACTGACGCCCACTTCGCCGCTTCGGGGGCAAGCCGCCAGTGGAGGGTCACCGACACTCCCTTTTGCTCTATGCCGACCCCAGCAGGGGCTTCGGCGCGCGCGGCGGCGAGAACCTCTGCGACCGGGCCGATCCACGGCCGGACCTCCGGAGCGCGACGCACCTCTCCGTTCTCCACCCACTCACATCCGTACACCCCTACGAGCCGCACCGCAGGGCCGGAACCGCCTAGATGGCGGGCCAGGAATTCGGCAGGTCTGCCCGATACCACCCCCACCACCCCGAAGCGCGCCGACAACCTGGCGAGTACCTCCACCGCATCGGGAAGGGGCTTTGCATCACCGGGGGCGGGGACGATCGGCGCGAGGGTCCCGTCGAAGTCCATCAGCACCGCGCTCGAATGAGGGTCGACCAAAAGCACACGGAGCGCGCCAAGATCTGCCGCCCCCATCGGCTGCGCGCCGCTCAGTGGCTCTTGACCGTGGTCGCGGTGGAGGCGGGGGCGAATCGCGTGGCAAGGTCCGAACCGGCGATCACGATCACAGACGCCCCGGCTGCGCTGGCCACTGGCGGCTTCGCAGAGGCGGCCTGCACTGTGGCCGGAGACAGGCCCAGAACCGAGGCAACCTTCCCGGCGGCCGTGGCGGACCCAGCGGTCGTGAAATAGATCTGAGACGCCGTCAGCTTGGCCAGGGCGTTGGCTGCGGTGAGCGTGGCAAAACCCTTGCCTCCGAGAAACGCCGTCACCGAGCCGGCCACCCCGTTGACGCTGGTGGCATTGGCCACGAGCACATGGATCGTGGCCAGTGCGGGTGCGGAGGTCGTGGTGGTCGTCGATTTGGCCGGAGGCCTAGTGGTCGAGGAGCTGGGCTCCTGCCGCGCGGTTACAGGAGCCCGGGCGGCGACGACGGCCAGGGGGGCACGCGTGGCCGACGGCAACAACAGGGCCCCTAGAACGACGCCGAGCGCGACGATGACCACACCACGTGCCAATCCTGAGCGCTCGGGCCGCTCGAACTGGTCGTGGGTGTGGGAACCCGCCTGCGAATGGCCGGGACCACCCGCAACGTCGTACGGCCCACCGACACCCGAACCGCTCCCCGAGCCGCTCACCGTGGTGGATGCTGCGGTTCGGCGACGCCTTCGAAACGTTCACGGCGGCGCTCGTCTCTGCGCCGCCTGAGCCTGTGCACCACCATCGGCGCGTGCGCCACAGCCTCCTCGCTGTCGACGAGGGCCGCGAGGCGCCGGTAGTAGAGCGTGGGGGACATGCCCAGGTGGATGCGCACCGCTTCAGCCTTCGGCCCGGGCCGGGCCCACCACGACGCCTCGAAGTCGAGGATCTGCTTGTCCCTGTCGGTGAAGGCCATACACGCTCTAGCCTGTCAACGCCGCGCGTCCGAAGCAAGCATCCTCGGGCCACCGTCTTCTCTCTAGCCCCGAGCAGTGTGGCGATAACGTGGACGGCGCGCGCCGGTGTGGCGCAGATGGAAGCGCAGACGACTTGTAATCGTCAGGTCGTGGGTTCGAGTCCCACCACCGGCTCTCGTTTTCCCAGCTAGATCTAGCCATCACGGCGATGGCGAGCCGCGACGGCGCGCCAGCTCGAAACACGCCACCGCGCAGGCGGCCGACACGTTGAGCGAATCGAGGGACCCGTGCTGGGGGATGGACGCGATGATTTCGCACCTGCGCCGGCTCAACGCGCCGAGCCCCCTGTCCTCTGCCCCGATCACCAGGGCCACAGGACCGTCGAGCTCGGTCCCTACTTCGAAGAGCGACGTCTCGGCCTTAGCGTCGAGGCCCACGCACAGCACACCGTGCTCGGAGAGTCGGCGCAGAGCGCTGGGCACCCCCGGCACCACAGCCATCGCCATGTGCTCGATCGCTCCGGCCGCCACCTTGGTGACCGTGGGAGTCACATTGGCGGCGCGATGACGAGGCACCACGACCCCTGTCACCCCCGCACACTCGGCGCTGCGCAGAAGCGCACCCAGGTTCTGAGGATCGCTCACCCCGTCGAGCACGAGTAGGAACGGCACGGAGCCGCGCCCGGCATCGCACATGTCTTCGAGCGGGGTCTCCTCCAGGGGGCCGGCCAACGCCACGACCCCTTGGGCGGAGTCGGTCCTGGCCAGCGCTTCGAGGCGCCGGTTCCCGACGAGCACGACCTTCGCCCGGCTCCTGGCGGCCAAACGCTCGATCTCGTGGAGCTGCGGCGAAGGCTCCAGGCCCTCTGCGATCCACACCTCCTTCACCGGCCGTCTCGCCGTTGCCAACAGCTCCCGAACGGCCCGGCGCCCCTCGACCTGCTCCCCTCCGAGGCCACGTCGATCGCCACGAGCGCCGCGCTTGTCGTGATGACGACGGTGGTCGCGGTTGTCTGCGTCGCGGTTGCCCGGGTCACGGCTGCGCAGATCGCGATCGTCCGCGGCGCGGCCGCCTCGATGCCTTCTGATGTTGTCGCGCCGTCGCGGTGGACGGCTCACAACGGCACCGAGTGTGTCTCGCTCTCAGCACCTCCCACAGAATCCCGGGTCGTAACGAGAGCCACCGAGAGACACGCGATCCCTTCCAGACTGCCCAGCGTGCCGAGGCCCTCGCCACGTTTGACCTTCACGCTGACAGGTGCGCCTAGGAGCGACGTCAGCTCCCGCGCCATCCGAGGTGTGTACCCGCTCAGCCTGGGTCTCTCACAGACGATCGTGCAATCGGCATTCAACACATCGATCTGTCGAGCCTCGAGCATCGACAACACACGCTCGAGCAGCTCGAGCGATCGAACGCCCTCCCATGCGGGATCGGTGTCTGGAAAGTGCCGGCCGAGGTCTCCGAGCGCCGCCGCGCCCAGCAGGGCGTCCGCCAGAGCGTGGGAGAGGACGTCGGCGTCACTGTGCCCGTCGAGGCCGGGAGCCGCGTCGACGACCACCCCGCCGAGCACCAGTCGACGGCCGGGATCGGCAGAGAAGCGATGGACGTCGAAACCCTGCCCGATCCGGAAGCTGGGCGTGGCGCCCGGTGCCGGCATCAGGTGCCCGCCAGAGCCTGCACCAGCTCCAGATCGGCCGGCGTGGTCACCTTCAGGTTCCGCGGCTCGCCCGGCACGACTCGCACCGTAACGCCGAGCGCCTCCACCAGGCCGGCGTCGTCGGTGGCGTCCTCACCGGCGGAGTACGCCCGCCGAAGAACCTCCGCCCGAAACGCCTGGGGCGTCTGCACTGCCACCACCTCGTCGCGCGCAACGCCTCCCACCACGACCCCTTCACTCACGCGTTTCAAGGTGTCGGACAATGTCAGCGCGGGCACAGCTGCGTCCGCCCCGTCCCTGACCGCGCCGATCACCTTCGCGAAGAGGGCCGTGGTCGCGAGCGGGCGCGTCCCGTCGTGAACCACGATCACCGCCGCGTCCTGCGGCACCGCGCAGAGACCCGCGCGCACCGAGGCCGAGCGGGTGTCACCCCCGGCGACCACCGAATCCGCGCCGCGGGCGTCACCTTTCGAGAGATGGGCGTCGCCCGGAGGCAGCACGAGGACGACCCCATCCACCACACCCTTGGCCGCGGACAACGCCCAGTCGACCATGGGGCGCCCCCGGATCATGGCGAACTGCTTTCTCCCGCCGAAGCGTGTACCCCCGCCGGCCGCCACCACCACGGCCCACACCCCCAACGGCTCAGTGCCGAGCTGCTGCTCCACGGTCGCAGCGGGCGGCCCGAGCCAGCCGGCTCAGGGCAGCGCCTCGTCGAGGCGCTTCTCGGCCTCTTCCTCGTTCACGTCCAGGGCGAACGTCAGCTCCGATACAAGGATCTGCCGAGCGCGCCCCAGCATCCTCTTCTCCCCCGCGGACAGACCCTTGTCCTTGTCGCGGATGGAGAGGTTCCGCACGACCTCGGCCACCTGGTAGATATCTCCTGAACGAAGCTTCTCGGAGTGATTCTTGTACCGGCGAGACCAGTTCGTGGGCATACGCGCCTCCTTCTTTCGAAGGACGGCGAAGACCTCTTCGACCTCTTCGTCGTTGATCACCTCGCGCAGCCCCACGCCCTCGGTGTTGTCTGCAGGCACCATCAGCGTGAGATCGCCGTAAGCCAGGCGAAGGACGAGGTACTCGCGCTTCTCGCCGAATGCCTCTTTCTGCTCGCGCCGCTCGACGATCGCAGCGCCGTGGTGAGGGTAGACCACCTTGTCACCGATGTCGAAAACCACGCATGTCTCCTACCCCCGCGCACGAACGGGTCGTCATCGGCGAACCCGCAGACCATATATTCTACCCGAGGCGCACTGGCGCCCTTCCGGATGAGTGCCAACCGCCCTTCCGATCACGTGTAGCGATCGAGGATGCTCGTCTCGGCCTGGCGAGCGAGGCCGTCCTTCAACGAGCGGGCTCGGGCTTCGCCTACCCCCTCGACCTCCTCGAGGTCTCCCACCGAGGCTCGCATGATCTTCTGCAGCCCCGCGAAGTGCCGGACTATCCGTTCGACGAGGACGTCGGGAAAGCGCGGCAACTTGTGAAGCGCCCTGTAGCCGTGCGGCTCGAGGGACGCATCCAGCTCGGTCCGCGAGTCCGGCAACCCCAGCGCCGCACCCACCCGTCTGGGATCGGCGAGCTCATCCGTAGTGAGCCGTCCCAACCCCTCCAGAGCCCGATCGGGATCTCGCGCCGTCACCTGCAGGTAGTCGCGGACCACCAGCCGGCGCATGGCGTCGACACCGTCAGTCAGCTCGTCGAGCTGGAGCCGCAGCATCATGCCCTCTTCACCCAGCTCGGTCAGGTCCTCTTCGATGTCCCCCGCTATGCGCATCACGAGCTCGCCAGGTTGGAGAACTGCGGCCACGTCGCGCAGGGTGACCGTGTCCTCGACCTCGAGCGCCGACAGAGCCGTGAGGGCGAAGTCGAACCGCTGGCGGAACCGTTGCAACGTCTGTAGCGCGTGGCTAACGCGTTCGTGCATGTGACTGGCCGGCTCCAACACGTGCTTTGCGTCGTGGCGGTAAACGGTGACCACACCCATTGCTGCCGACACGGATATGACAGGAACGTCGATGGAGCGGGCCATGCGTTCAGCGGTGCGGTGACGAGTCCCTGTCTCGGTGGTGGGGATAGACGGATTCGGCATGAGGTGGACGTTGGCCCGGGCGATGCGTCCGGCGTCGGCAGACAACACGATTGCTCCATCCAGCTTTGCCAGCTCCGACAGACGCTGCGGACTGAACTCGGCGTCGATGAGGAAGCCTCCGGTGCAGATCGAGAGCACCTCGGGACCGTCGCCTACCGCTATGAGCGCGCCGCGCTTGGCCAGAAGGATTCGCTCCAGGCCCTCGCGAAGCGGTTGACCCGGTACCAAGAGCGCCAGGGCCTCGGCTATCGCCAAGCTCGTTGCACGACCGGAGACCGTCATCGACCAGCGGGCCGGACGAGTCCTCGGCTACGCCCCTCCACGCCCGCATGGTACCCGTACATCTCGGGCTGAGCTTGGACGGCGATCACCGAGCCTGGAGCGGGCCGGAACAACCCAGACGCCGTGGGGGGTGTTCGCGGGCTCGATCAGGTGCGGGCCGGATCAGGAGTCGGCGCCCGCACCCGCCATCTCGACAGGCGGTGGCATCAACCCTTCGACGGAGCGGAACACGATCTCCGAGTCCTCCACGTCGACGACCACGGTCTCACCCACGTGGAATTCCTTCCACAGGATGCGCTCCGAAAGCGGGTCCTCCACGTACTGTTGGATCGCCCTGCGCAGCGGACGGGCACCCAGGGTGGGGTCATATCCGCTCTCGGCCAGCAACAACTTGGCCGCCGGGGTGAGCTCGAGGCCAATGCCCTGCGACTCCAGTTGCTCGCAGACACGCCGGATCATGAGGTCGACGATCTGCACGACCTCATCCTTCGACAGCTCATGGAAGACGATGACCTCGTCCACGCGGTTCAGGAACTCGGGACGGAAGTGCTGCTTCAGCGCGTCGTGCACCTTCGCCTTCATGCGCTCGTAGCTGACGGCCTCGGAAGTCTTTGCAAAGCCTACGGACGATTTCCTGAGGTCTGCGGTCCCCAGGTTCGAGGTCATGATCAGCACGGTGTTCTTGAAGTCCACTGACCGGCCCTGGGCATCGGTGAGCCGTCCGTCCTCGAGGATCTGCAAAAGAGCGTTGAAGACGTCGGGGTGCGCCTTCTCCACTTCGTCGAAGAGCACGACCGAGAACGGTCTGCGACGCACCGCCTCGGTGAGCTGTCCACCCTCCTCGTAGCCGACGTACCCGGGCGGGGAGCCGACAAGGCGCGAAACGGTGTGCTTCTCCATGTACTCGCTCATGTCGAGCTGGATGAGCGAGTCCTCGTCATCGAAAAGGAACTCGGCGAGCGCCTTTGCAAGCTCGGTCTTGCCCACACCGGTGGGGCCCAGGAAGATGAACGATCCACTCGGCCGTTTGGGGTCCTTCAGGCCGGCGCGAGTACGGCGGATCGAGCGCGACAGCGCCTTGATCGCCTCCTCCTGGCTCACGACACGCTTGTGCAGCTCGTCTTCCATCCGAAGCAACTTGGCCGTCTCCTCCTCGGTGAGGCGGTAGACGGGGATGCCGGTCCAGTTGGCGAGGACCTCCGCGATAACCTCTTCGTCGACGACGTCGAACAGTTCGACGCCCTCCGCCCGCCACTCCGCTTCCATGGCCGACTTGCGGTCGAGACGCTCCTTCTCCTGCTCGGCCAGCTTCTTCGCCTGGTCGTACGCCTGGCGCTCGAGAGCGGAGTCCTTGTCGCTACGAATGCGATTGATCTCGTCCTCCAACTTCTTGTAGTCGGGGGGAGTAGTCATCCGGCGGATGCGCAGGCGGCTGCCGGCCTCGTCGATCAAGTCGATGGCCTTGTCGGGCAGGAAACGGTCTGCGACGTAGCGGTCTGCGAGGTTCGCCGCAGCAACGAGCGCCTGGTCCGTGATCGTGACCGAGTGGTGGGATTCGTAGCGGTCGCGCAGGCCCTTCAGAATCTCGATGGTGTGCGGCACGGTGGGCTGCTCCACCTTGATCGGCTGGAACCGCCGCTCGAGGGCCGCGTCCTTCTCGAAATGCTTGCGGTACTCGTCGAGGGTGGTCGCCCCTATCGTCTGCAACTCACCTCGCGCCAGCATGGGCTTGAGGATGGAGGCCGCATCTATAGCCCCTTCGGCCGCCCCCGCGCCGACCAGAGTGTGAACCTCATCGATGAACAGGATGATGTCGCCACGAGTGCGGATCTCCTTCAGCACCTTCTTGAGGCGCTCCTCGAAGTCACCCCGGTACCGGCTCCCGGCGACCAGTGCACCCAGGTCAAGGGTGTAGAGCTGCTTGCCCTGCAGGGTCTCGGGAACATCGTCCGACACGACGCGCTGTGCGAGACCCTCCACGATGGCGGTCTTGCCGACACCGGGCTCGCCGATGAGGACAGGGTTGTTCTTCGTGCGGCGGCTCAGCACCTGCATCACGCGCTCGATCTCTTTTTCGCGCCCGATGACCGGGTCGAGTTTGCCGTCGCGCGCCAGCTGGGTCAGGTTGCGCCCGAACTGGTCGAGAACCGGCGAGCCAGAAGGGGTCTCAGACGCCGGGGATCCGGGACCGGCACCCACCGACTCCTTGCCCTGGTACCCCGAAAGCAGTTGGATGACCTGCTGGCGCACCCGGGCCAAGTCGGCGCCGAGGCTCACCAACACCTGGGCGGCAACGCCCTCTCCCTCACGCACGAGGCCGAGGAGCATGTGCTCGGTGCCGATGTAATTGTGTCCGAGCTGCAGCGCCTCTCGCAGCGAGAGCTCGAGCACCTTCTTCGCCCGGGGCGTGAACGGCGGCGAACCGGTCGGGGCGGTTCCGGAAGCTCCGATCGTCTCCTCGACCTTCTCACGGACGGCTTCGAGAGAGATGCCGAGTTGTTCGAGCGCCTTGGCAGCCACGCCCTCACCCTCGTGGATGAGGCCGAGCAGGATGTGCTCGGTGCCGATGAAGCTGTGGTTGAGAAGGCGCGCCTCCTCTTGCGCCAGCACCAGCACCCTACGTGCCCGGTCCGTGAATCGTTCGAACACCAGCCCGCCTCCCTCGACGGTTCGACAATTACATTCTAACGGCCGGGGCCTACGTCGGAGCACCAACCTTCACCGGGGCCACAGAGCCTGCCTTTGTGCCCTGGTGAACACCTACCCTTTCCCCTGCAGAACCACCGTCGCTCGGCGGTCTCCAGGGCTCCGTTGTCGCCTCGTGACCACCGTCGCATATCGTTCACCCTGGTGAACGCCTCGCCCCTCCTTTCTCTTTCGTTCTTGGCAGACGACCTGGTGCGCCTGGAACCCGAGTTGCGCGCGGCGGTGAGCTCGGGGGACGACTTCCTCGACCAGGTGACGACCCACTTGATCGCTGCTGGTGGCAAGCGCCTGCGTCCCGGTCTGGCTCTCGCCGCGGCAACCGGTGGAACGCGCCCGGCAGCACCGGACGACCTCTCAGGTGCCGTGGCAGTCGAGCTAGTCCACCTGGCCTCGCTCTACCACGACGACGTCATGGACGAGGCCACCATGCGGCGAAACACTCAGACGGTGAACGCCCGCTTCGGCAACCTCGTCGCCATCGTGGCGGGTGACTTCCTGCTGGCGCGCTCGGCGGAGATCGCCGCCGCGCTCGGTACCGAGATCGCAAGTCTCTTGGCCAACACGCTCGGCCGCCTGTGCGAGGGACAAGTCACCGAGGTCCGCTCGGCTTTCAGCCTGGCGCGCACGGAAGACGACTACTTCACGGCGATCGCGGGGAAGACCGCCGCCCTCATGTCCACCTCGTGCCGGATCGGCGCCCTCACCGGGGGTCTGGCGCGCTCGGAGGTGGACGCGCTCACGACATTCGGAACGTGCTTCGGCATGGTCTTCCAACTGCGCGACGACATCCTCGACCTGATCGGCACAGAGGAGGAACTCGGTAAGCTTCCCGGTCAGGACCTCGCAGAGGGCGTCTACACACTTCCCGTGCTGCTCGCCCTGCGCGACCCGGAGGCGGCCTCCGAGCTGTCCCCGTTGCTCGGTCGGCCGCTCGGGCCTCCCGAGCGGGACAAGGCACGCGCCATCGTGACTGCGTCCGGCGCGATCGACTCGACCCTGTCCATCGGCCGTCGATACGTCCAGCAGGCCGTCGACGCCGCAGCTGTTGTCCCCGGCCCTGAGCTGGGCCGTGTGCTCGCCGACTTGGCTGACTCGCTGCTCGCGGACCTCCCCCTGGCGCGTCGTTAAGAACGCGCGGATGGGCACACAAGGAGCCGACCGCAGCGACCGAGAACAGCGGCGGCGGTAGGTGCCGGTGGAGGCGTCAGCTGGGACGGCCTGTTCGCCGGGCCGCTAACGCTCGGGACGAAGCGTGGGGAAGGCGATCGTCTCGCGGATGTTGGCCAAGTCGGCGAAGAGCATGACCAGCCGGTCTACGCCGATGCCGAGTCCTGCCGTGGGTGGCAGCCCGTACTCCAGCGCACGCAGGAAATCCTCGTCGATCGCCATCGCCTCGTCGTCGCCGGCGGCGTGCGCGGCGGCCTGGGCTTCGAAACGGCTCCGCTGGTCGTCGGGGTCGACCAGCTCGGAGAAGGCGTTGCCCAGCTCCCTTCCCGCGACGATCGGCTCGAAGCGCTCCACCAGCTCAGGGTCGAGCCGGTGCCGACGTGCCAGCGGCGACACCTCCACAGGGAAATCCATCACGAACACCGGGCCCCACAGCCCGGGCTCGGTGGTCTTCTCGTAGAGCTCGAGCAGGAGCTTGCCCGCTCCCCAGACCTTTTGGGGCTCGCCCCCCGCAGCTGTCAGACGCCGCCGCAGCTCCTCGACCGGCGTATGCACGTCGGCGGGCTCACCCGTCGCCTCTGCGACGAGCTCGGCCATCGTCGCCCGCCGCCAAGGAGGGGTGAGGTCGAGCTCGCGGCCCTGGTAGACGATGCGGGTCGAGCCCCCCAACTCAGAGGCGAGCCCCGACACCAGGTTCTCGACCAGTTCGGCGAGGTCTCGGTAGTCGGCGTACGCCTGGTACAGCTCGAGCATCGTGAACTCGGGGTTGTGGCGAGGAGACAGGCCCTCGTTGCGGAACACCCGGCCGATCTCGAACACCTTTTCGTAGCCCCCCACCACGAGGCGCTTCAGGTACAGCTCGGGGGCGACGCGCAGGTACAAGTCGGTGTCGAGCACATTGTGATGCGTGACGAACGGCTTCGCCAGAGCGCCGCCCGGGATCGGGTGGAGCATGGGAGTCTCCACCTCGACGAAGCCGAGCCCCTCCAGGCGCCTGCGCAGGAGGCTCACGAGCCTGCTGCGCAGGCCCAGCACGTCACGGGTACGCTCGTTCACCCACAGGTCGACCTCGCGTCGACGCAGTCGCGTCTCGGTGTCGCTCACCCCACGCCACTTGTCACCAAAGCCCCGGCGCGCCTCGGCGAGCAACACCCATTCACGCACAAGCACGGACAGCTCGCCCTTCTTCGTCCTCACCACGCGCCCGGTCGCTCCCACCCAGTCCCCGAGCGACAGTCCCGAGAAGACCTCGAAGCGTGCAGTTTCCCTCTGGGTGGTGAATAGCTGGATCTCGCCCGAAGAATCGTGAAGCGTGGCGAACGCCAGGCGCCCCATGGGGCGTACGAGCATCACGCGTCCGGCGACGGACACCTCGTCGTCGGTCTCAGAGCCGGCTCGGAGGGAGGCGTATCGCTCGGCCAGGGCGCGCGCCTCGTCCGTCCTCTCGAACCGGTAGGGGACCTCCGCCACGCGATGACGTTACCGTGCGGCCCCGGACTGCCTGATATTGCGCTCGTAGACCAGGCGCAGGCCGTGGAGGGTGAGCCACGGTTCGCGGTGCTGGATCGTCTCCGACAGCGGGGCTATCACCTCAGAGAGCCCCCCGGTGACCACCACCGCCGCGTGCCCGAGCTCGCCGGTGATGCGCCTACACATGCCGTCCACCTGCGCGACGTATCCGTAGAGAACCCCGGACTGGATCGATTCCACCGTCGACTTGCCGACGACGTTTCGAGGCTCCACGAGCTCCACGCTCCGCAGGGCCGCAGCGTGATGGAACAGGGCGTCCATCGAGATGGCGATGCCTGGGGCGATCGCTCCACCCAGGTACTCCCCTTCGCTCGAGATGACATCGAACGTCGTTGCCGTCCCCAGGTCGACCACGATGCACGGGCCACCATAGAGGTCGTATGCCCCGACGGCGTTTGCTATGCGGTCCGCGCCCACCTCCTTCGGGTTGTCGTAGAGGATCGGCATGCCCGAACGCACGCCTGGCTCGAGCACGACGCAAGGCACGTCGAACCACCGGTCCGCCATCTGCCGCAGCGACGTGGTGACCTGGGGAACCGAGGAAGTCACCGCTATGCCGCTCACGACCTCGTCGACGTCCATCCCGTCGAGGTCGAGAAGCTGCGTCAGCAGCAGCGCATGCTCGTCGGGAGTCCGGTCGCCG
>JBELAS010000001.1:0-21707 GCA_049508615.1 Acidimicrobiales bacterium | reverse complement strand
TGCCGCTGCCCCCCATCAGGCCGAGGCACCCGGACACCGTGACGTCGATTGCGACCCCGTGCTTGCGCAGACGGTTGATCTGAGCGTTCTTCTGGATGCCGGCCAGGAAGAGAACGAGGACGAGGGCGGCCAGGGCGACGAGACAGACACCGACGACGACACGACCAACACGGCGGGCGTCTACCGCCACGCTGGCCCCACGGAGGGTCATGATGGGCGCGCCGGATGTGTCGATGTCTCCGGCTGTCACCTCGATGTCCCCGAGGGCCGGTCCTTTGGGAGCCTTTGGCTCCAGATGCTCATCGGCTTGTCCACCCGTCGGCTACTGGTCCACTCGCCACCCGGCTGATGTCCTCCAGCGATTCGGAGATCGTAGCGGCGAGGTCGTCGCGCTGAGGGTCCTGTGCTGGCGAGCGGCTGGCATGAGCGAGGCCAAGAAGCCGTTCTGGCGGGGGTCAATGGCCAAATGCACCTCGAGACCCTGCGAGCCGCGCTCGACGCCCACGCCGCCGCCACCCCCTGACGATACGGAGCAGGTGGCGGCGTCGTTCAGCTGCTAGGGGCCGTTACCCCGAAATCCATGCCGGCCGGGACTACCTCGAGGTCGACGGGGACACCTCTCCTGGGAGTTCGCCGCCGCTGGGTCACCTCGCCGATCAGGGCCGTGTGCGGCCCTCTCCAGTTCACGCGTTGGTAACACGGGCGTGACTGTTTGGAAACTCCCGACCTGCATTCTTTGAGCGGCGGGGCGAACCGCCTGCTGTGGCCTTGGCGCACCTGGTGCTCTGCGACACATGTTCACCACACGGGCGCCGGGACACATTGACCGTACGAGAGGAGTACTCGAGCCGTGCACCTGCTAGGCGCTGCAGTACCGGTTCCTTATCCCAGCTGGCTGAATACGGGCGACAACACGTGGCAGCTGGTGGCGGCCACGTTCGTCGGCATGATGAGCCTTCCCGCCCTGGCGGTGCTCTACGCGTCGATCGTGCAGAAGAAGTGGGCGGTGAACGTGCTGGCCATGATGTTCGCCGGGTTCTCACTGGTCCTGGTTGCCTGGGTGCTGTGGTCCTACAAGATGGGCTTCGGTGCCACCTCTATCGGAGGCGGGGTGAGGGACGGGGTGCAAACCCAGCTCGTCCATGTGGGGTGGGTGAAGCACTTCTTCGAGAATTTGGTCGGCAAGCCGGGCCAGATCACCAACAGCGTGGGTGAACAGGGTAAGGCGGTGTCGGCGGCCAACACCACTATCCCCTTCCACTTTCCCACGACGACGCTGGCCTACTTCCAGTTCGTGTTCGCCGCCATCACCCCTCTGCTCTTCCTGGGAAGCGTGGTGGGCCGGATCAAGTTCAGCGCCTGGTGCATCCTCGTGCCGCTGTGGTCGACCCTCGTCTACGCCGTGGACGCCTTCCTACTTTGGGGCGGTGGCTACTTCGCCCAGGAGGGCTCGCTCGACTTCTCCGGTGGATATGTCATCCACATGTCCGCCGGTGTCTCGGGTTTCGTGGCGGCTTGGGTCCTCGGACCCCGACTGTTGCGAGATCGCCAGCACGCCATCCCCAACAACCTGGTGATGGCCGCGGTCGGGGCCGGCATCCTGTGGCTCGGCTGGAACGGCTTCAACGGCGGTGACCCGTATTACGCGGGAGTCGACGCCGCCGCGGCCGTGGTCAACACGAACCTCGCCACCGCCGTCGGAGTACTGGTCTGGATGGGGATGGACGGCTGGTTCTCCAAGTCGAAGAAACCCACGTTCCTGGGCGGCGTGAACGGCATGATCTGCGGCCTGGTGGCGATCACGCCCTGTGCGGGCTGGGTCAACGGCTGGGGTGCCATCGCCGACGGGGCGATCGCCACCGTCCTCGTCTGGCTGGCCTGGAACTACCTGTCCAAGGTCCGCCCCTTCTCGAAGGTGGACGATGCGCTCGGCGTGGTCTACACGCACGGCATGGCCGGCTTCACCGGTGGCATGCTCCTCGGCATCTTCGGCGACCCGAACATGCTCGAGTACGGCTGCGGCAACTTGAACGCCAGCGGGCAGGTCACCAACACCTCGCAGGCGGCCTACGCCACGGCCCACGGGGCCAGCTGCACGCCGTTCTCGGTGAGTGGCTTGATGTACACCGGTTCCGCCCATCAGCTGTGGGAGCAGTTCCGGGCCGCAGTGTGGGTCGTCTTCTGGTCGGCGCTGGTGACCTTCATCTTGATGAAGCTCATCGGGCTGGTCCTCCGGGGTGCCCGCTACAGCGACGAGATCCTCGAGATCGGCGACCTCGCCATCCACGACGAGGAGGCCTTCCCCGAGTCCCCGCTTGCCGAGCGGGTCGGGGGCGGTGGGCCCGGCGCGGGTGCCTTCGCCCTGGCCGGCATCGGCACCAGCGCACCCCTACCCCCAAGGGATCCGGACCCGCCGCTAGGGTCTGGGTCGGGATCCGGCTCCGAGAGCACGCACTGACCTTGTTGAGCGCACGAAAGGGAGCGCATTCACAATGAAGCTGATCGTGGCAGTCATCAAGCCCTTCAAGCTCGACGAGGTGAAGGAGGCGCTGAAGACCGCGGGTGTACAGGGCATGACGCTCACCGAGGCCCAGGGCTTCGGTCGCCAGCGAGGGCACACCGAGGTCTATCGGGGCGCGGAGTACGAGGTGGACTTCGTCCCGAAGATTCGCGTCGAGATCCTGGTCGATGACTCGCAAGTGGACGAGGTGGTCGACGCCGTGGTGGTTAACGCGGCCACCGGCAAGATCGGCGACGGGAAGGTGTGGGTGGTGCCGATCGATGCCGTGGTACGTGTGCGCACAGGCGAACGTGGGAAGGACGCCCTGTAGCCCCGCTGCTTCCTGCCAGCGATCAAAGGCAGCGGGGAAAGCCGATCCGGTGTCGCGTCATCGCTGCTGGACGTGCAGCAACGGGCGGTACCCGTCGCACGTCGGTCGATGCATCGTGCGGTTACCCGTGAATCCTTAGCCCGCTTGGCGGGCGACGGCGGCAGCGGCTTCTGCCACCGCGGCGGGATCGCCGAGGAAACGATCGTCTGCGACGGCCAGCGACTCGTCCAAGCGGAACACCCATGGCACGCCGGTGGGGACCTCGAGCCCGACGATGTCGTCGTCGGATATCGACTTCAAGTGCTTTACCAGAGCGCGTATCGAGTTGCCGTGGGCGATGACGAACACGGCCCCGAAGTCACGCAAGTCCGGGACCATGACGTCCTCCCAGTAGGGCAAGAGCCGTGCCACCACGTCGGCCAGGCACTCACTTGCAGGAAGCGCGCTAGCGGGAACGTCCCGATAGCGCAGGTCGTGCACCGGGTGGCGCTCGTCGTCGAGCGACAGGGCCGGAGGCGGTGTCACGTAGCCGCGCCGCCATAGCTTCACCTTTTCCAGTCCGAACTCCTCGGCTGTCTCCTTCTTGTTCTTCCCTTGCAGAGCCCCGTAGTGGCGCTCGTTCAACCGCCAGTGCCGCCTCACCGGCAGCCAGGACCGCCCCAGCTCGTCGAGGGCCAGGTTGGCCGTGCGCACTGCCCTCGTGAGAACAGAGGTGTGCACCACCCGCAGGTCGAGATCCCGATCCTGCTCGACGGCTAGAAGCCGGCCCGCCTCGATCGCTTCCGCCTCCCCGCGGGGAGTCAGGTCGACGTCGGTCCATCCCGTGAAGAGGTTCTCGGCGTTCCAGGTGGACTCGCCGTGCCGAAGGAGAACCAGGTCAGCCACGCCGCTAAGCCTAGCTAGTGCGGCATTGCGACAGAAGTACCGCTTGATCAGGGATTTAGGTGCAGAGCCCGCCAGCCATTGAGGCCTACCACGGCACTCTCCTGGGCGACGGATCGGGCGTGGCTCTGGTCCCTTTCGGCAGCATACGGGCCTGCTCAGCCCAGTCCCGCCTCTTCAGAGCCCCTCAGAGCTGCAACGACCCCCGTCCAGAGACAGGGGGCCGTGGTTGGACACGAAAATATCCATCACCCTTATCGGCAGGTTGGGTGTGGACCTTTAGCCCTTTTCGAAAAAAATCTCAGAGGGGCGACCCCGGAGATCGGGGCCAAGAGGGCTCTAACAGTCTAGGTCCTGCTCACAGCAGGTTTTTCACGCCTTGCGCCGTGCCCAAGGCAAGAACACAAACCTGCCGAGGGTGACGGCGATACCCATGCCCACAAGTACTGCCATCTCGCTGCTCCAGAGATGCCTTTGTGATGCAAAGCCCATCCAGGGCTGTACTTGACAGGATAGCACTCAACTTTGCTATGCTCAAATCAGTCAGGGGAGCCCCCGACGAGGGTCGCCGAGGGGCAGCTGCAAGATCTGGAGGACAAGAAGATGCCCAAGCCTGTCGGAATCGACCTCGGGACCACGAACTCCGTGGTGAGCGTTCTGGAGGCCGGAGAGCCGGTCGTGATTCCCAATGCCGAGGGGGGTCGGACCACGCCGTCGATCGTCGGGTTCTCGAAGTCGGGCAGTGAGGTCCTCGTGGGCGAGGTGGCCAAGCGTCAGGCGATCACGAATCCTGATCGGACCGTCCGCTCGGTCAAGCGCGACATGGGCACGTCTTGGAGCATCGACATCGACGGCAAGAAGTACACGGCCCAGGAGATCTCCGCCCGGATCTTGCAGAAACTGAAGAGGGATGCTGAGTCGTACCTGGGTGAGACCGTGACCCAGGCCGTGGTCACCGTGCCCGCGTACTTCGACGACGCTCAGCGCACCGCCACCAAGGAGGCGGGCCAGATCGCCGGGCTCGAGGTGCTTCGCATCATCAACGAGCCCACGGCTGCTGCTCTCGCCTACGGCCTGGATAAAGAGGGCAAGGAACAGACGGTCCTCGTCTTCGACCTGGGCGGTGGGACGTTCGACGTGTCGGTCCTCGAGATCGGCGAAGGCGTGTTCGAGGTGAAGTCCACCTCGGGGAACACGCACCTGGGTGGTGACGACTGGGACCAGCGGGTCATCGACTGGCTGGTGACCGAGTTCAAGAACACCGAGGGCGTGGACCTCTCCGCCGACAAGATGGCCCTCCAGCGCCTGAAGGAGGCTGCCGAGAAGGCGAAGATCGAGCTTTCCTCCGTGCAGGAGACGACCATCAACCTTCCGTTCATCACGGCCACCTCCGAGGGCCCGAAGCACCTCGACATGAAGCTCACGCGTGCCAAGTTCAACGAGCTGACCGCGGACCTGGTGGAGGCCTGCCGGGGCCCGTTCGACCAGGCCGTCGGTGACGCCGGGATACCCAAGTCGGACATCGACCACGTCGTGCTGGTCGGCGGATCGACCCGTATGCCGGCCATCCAGGACCTGGTTCAGGGCCTTACGGGCAAGGAGCCGCACAGGGGGGTCAACCCCGACGAGGTCGTGGCTGTGGGCGCCGCCATCCAGGCCGGCGTTCTGAAGGGCGAGGTGAAGGACATCCTGTTGCTCGACGTCACCCCGCTGAGCCTCGGCATCGAGACCAAGGGTGCGGTCATGCACCGTTTGATCGAGCGGAACACCACCATCCCGACCAAACGGTCCGAGGTGTTCACCACCGCGGAGGACAACCAGCCTTCGGTGGAGATCCACGTTCTTCAGGGTGAGCGCGAGATGGCGATGTACAACAAGACGTTGGGCAAGTTCCAGCTAGTGGACTTGCCTCCCGCTCCGCGCGGCGTGCCTCAGATCGAGGTGACGTTCGACATCGACGCGAACGGGATCGTCCATGTCGCTGCCCGTGACACAGCCACGGGCAAGCAGCAGTCGATGACGATCACCGGCCAGTCTTCGTTGCCGAAGGACGAGATCGACCGCATGGTGCGCGACGCCGATGCTCACGCCGAGGACGACCGGCGCCGGCGCGAGGAGGCGGAGATCCGCAACAACGCCGACACCCTGGTGTACCAGACGGAGAAGCTCCTTCGTGAGCAGGGCGAGAAGTTCCAAGGTGACGAGAAAGACAAGGTGGAGTCCGCTTTGAGCACCTTGAATGGAGCGCTCGGTGGCAGCGACGTCGAGAAGATCAAAGACGCCACCGAGGCGCTCATGAACGCCAGTCACGGCTTCACTCAACGCCTGTACGAGGAGGCGGCCAAGACCTCCCAGGGTGCGGGCGCGTCTCCCGGCGGTGGTGGTGGGGTGTCGGGCGAGCCACCTGAGGACGAGGTGGTCGATGCCGAGATCGTCGACGAGCCCGGAGCATGAGCCCGCGGCCGGAGACCTCCGGTGACTCGCGCTCGCGTCAGCGGCCCAGAGCCAGCACCGGCTCCGGGCCTGTCCCCGTCGGCGTGGAGGCCGAGCCCGGGCAAGTGGAGGCAGAAGAGGTGAACAGCGCGGAAGCGGCCTCCGGCAAGCAAGCGGAAGTGTCGGCCGAGGCCGTGGAAGAGGATCTCGAGGTGGCGCTATCGCTGACGCGAAGCGAACGTGACGAGTACCTCGAGATGCTTCGACGTCTGCAGGCGGACTTCGAGAATTACAAGAAACGCATGGTCCGCCAACAGACCGAGCTGCTCGACAGTGCCGCTCAAGGACTAGTGGTGAGGCTCCTTCCGGTTCTCGATGCCTTTGACTTGGGTCGCGTCCACCTGGGTGATGGCACAGATCTTTCCGCTGAAGGAAAGGCGCTGATGCAGGCGTCGGCGTTGTTGTTCGACACGTTGACCAAGGAGGGCCTCGAGCGCGTGGACGACACCGGGGCGCCGTTTGACCCCACCGTGCACGAAGCCGTCGCGCACGAAGCCGTCGCGCACGAGGAGACAGACCACGAGGCTCTCGAGGTTCCCGGAGGAAGCAGCGCCCAGGGCGAAGCCGGCGAAGCCACGGTTGAAGGCGTCGCCGAGGCGGACGGACCTGTCGTGGTGGCGGTACTGCGAGCGGGATATCGGTGGAAGGGACGGGTGATTCGACCCGCGATGGTGCGCGTCCGGGGATGAGACGCAGCGTCAGAAGACCAGTGTGCAGAAGATCAGGACCTGAACCGTGGTAGCGCAGCGAGAGTGGCTCGAGAAGGACTACTACGAGATCCTCGGGATTCCGTCGAGCGCGACGGACAAGGAGATCACGCGCTCGTACAGGAAGTTGGCCAAGCAGTACCACCCTGACACGAACCCGGGGTCCGAGGACCGATTCAAGGAGATCTCAGCGGCGTACGATGTCCTCGGAGACGCCGGCAGGCGCAAGGAGTACGACGAGGTGCGCCGGCTTGGTGCAATGGGGCTCGGGGGAGGCGGGTTCGGCGGTCCCGGTGGGGCGACGTTCAGGGTCGGTGACCTGGGTGATCTGGGTGACCTGTTCGGTGGTCTCGGAGGTGTGTTCGGCGGTCGCCGGGGGCGCGCCTCAGGACCGCACCGTGGAGCGGACATCGAGACCGAGCTGTACCTGTCGTTCGAGGATGCCGTGCGGGGTGTCACCACGTCGGTGCACGTGGCCGGTGAGGCGCGATGCGAGACCTGCGGCGGCTCCGGTGCCGCACCCGGCACCTCGCCCGTGGCCTGCCCGGTGTGCCACGGCACCGGCGCACTCGCGGACAATCAGGGGCTCTTCTCGTTGAGCCGAGTCTGCCCGACCTGTACAGGGCGGGGGACCGTCGTCGAGAAGCCGTGCGCGACTTGCCGCGGAAGCGGGGTGAGCCGCAGGACGCGCGAGGTGAAAGTGCGCATCCCCGCAGGGGTCGAAGACGGCCAACGCATCCGGGTGAAAGGCCGTGGTGCCCCTGGGCGTGCCAACGGCCCGGCAGGCGACCTGTACGTGGTCGCGCACGTGGGGACCCACGCGTTCTTCGGGCGGAGAGGCAAGAACCTCACCTTGAACGTTCCGGTCACCTTCGCCGAGGCAGCGCTCGGCACCACGATCACCGTACCCACGCTGGATGATCCCGTCACTTTGCGTGTACCGCCCGGCACGGCTTCGGGACAGACGTTCCGGGTGAAAGGCCGGGGGGTCGCGGGCGCTGGCCGGCGCGGCGGCGATCTGCTCGTCACCGTGGAGGTGACGGTGCCGAAGAAGCTCAACCAAGCACAGCGAGCGGCCGTGGAAGCACTTGCGCGCGTTTCGGACGAGGCACCGCGTGAGCATCTGGGAGCGACAGGAAGATGAGCGACCTGGAGCGCGAGATGAGAGGGTACCCGCCAGTTCAGATTCACCGGCTGCCGGGACGCGGGCGGGACCCTGTGTCCGAACCGACCGGCGACCCCGGCACGAAGGGTCCCGAGACCGGCGCAGGCGACCTGATGAGCGAGGACCTACGCGCGGTGTTCGTGATCTCCGTGGCGGCCGAGCTCGCCGGGGTGCATCCTCAGACGCTTCGCATCTACGAGCGCAGGGGGCTGGTGGGCCCTTCGCGCACTGGAGGCGGGAGCCGGAGGTACTCACCCGCGGACATCGAACGGGTCCGGCACATCGGCGACCTGACTGCGGCGGGACTGAACCTGGAGGGTGTGCGGCGGGTGCTCGAGTTCGAGGCCCAGCTGGAGCAGCTGCGCATCGAGCTCGACCGGGTGCGCGCCGAAGCTGCAGAGGCCATCGAGCGCACCCACCGCCAGTACCGCCGCGACCTCGTGCCGTTTCGCCAGGCGAGCTTGGTACGGCGCGACGTGTCGGGACGATCCCGCTAGCGCAGGCAATCAGACGGGAGAAGCGAGATAACCAGGAGAAGGCAGTACCACAGATGGCGATAGACCCGAACCGTTGGACTCTTCGGACCCAGGAGGCCTTTTCCTCCGCTCTCGAGAACGCGCGCGCCCAGAACCATCCCGAGGTCACTCCCGACCACCTGCTGGTGGCCCTGTTGGGACAGCCCGAGGGGTTGGCGCTGCCGTTGCTCGCGCGTGCAGGGGTGGAACCGGGGGCGTTCGTCGGCAGGCTCCGGGAGCAGATCGCCTCACTGCCCAAGGCCTACGGGTCCACCGAGCCCCAGCTCTCGCGCGAGACGCGTGACGCCATCGACGCGGCCGACGCGCTGCGCCGGGACATGGGCGACGAGTACGTGTCGGTCGAGCACATCCTCCTGGCCATGGCGGACCGCATCGGCGTGTCGCGCGACCAGCTGCTCGCTGCGCTTCGCCAGGTGCGCGGGAGCCACCGGGTGACCTCGCAGACCCCCGAGGAGCAGTACCAGGCGCTGGAGCAATACGGCCGTGACCTCACCGACCTGGCACGCGCCGGGAAGCTCGACCCGGTCATCGGCCGGGACGAGGAGATCCGCCGTGTCATCCAGGTGCTCTCCCGGCGCACGAAGAACAACCCAGTGCTGATCGGCGAACCCGGCGTCGGAAAGACAGCGATCGTGGAGGGCCTGGCGAACCGGATCGTCGAAGGTGACGTTCCCGAGGGCCTGCGCGACAAGCGCATCGTGGGCCTCGACCTCTCGGCCATGGTGGCGGGGGCCAAGTACCGGGGCGAGTTCGAGGAGCGCCTGAAGGCCGTGCTGAAGGAGATCGCCGATGCCGAGGGCGAGGTCGTCACGTTCATCGACGAGCTGCACACGATCGTGGGCGCCGGTGGCGCAGAAGGAGCCATGGACGCAGGCAACATGATCAAGCCGATGCTCGCCCGTGGTGAGCTGCGCATGATCGGCGCTACCACCCTCGACGAGTACCGCCGTCATATCGAGAAGGACGCCGCGCTCGAGCGGCGGTTCCAACCGGTGTACGTGGCACCGCCTTCAGTGGGCGACACGATAGCGATCCTCCGGGGACTGAAGGAGCGCTACGAGGTCCACCACGGGGTGCGGATCCAAGACGCCGCCCTTATTGCGGCCGCGGTGCTCTCGGACCGCTACGTGGCCGGGCGCTTCCTGCCCGACAAGGCCATCGACCTCATGGACGAGGCCGCCAGCCGGCTCCGTATCGAGATCGACTCCATGCCCACGGAGATAGACGTCGTCACCCGGCGTATGCGCCAGCTCGAGATCGAACGTGTGGCACTGGCGAAGGAGACAGATCCTGTCTCCGCCGAGCGCCTGAGCCGCCTCGACGAGGAGCTGGCCAACTTGAAGGAGCAGGCCGACGCCATGACGGCGCGGTGGCAGTCGGAGAAAGACGCGATCTCTGCGATCCGCTCCTTGAAGGAAGAGCTGGAGGTGCGAAAGGGCGAGGCAGAGCGTTTCGCACGCGACGGGGACCTGACCCGTGCCTCCGAGATCCGCTACGGAGTGGTGCCGGACCTCGAGAGGCGAGTGGAGGAGGCAACCAAGGCACTCGCAGAATCCCAGAGCGAGGGTGCCATGTTGAAGGAAGAGGTGGACGCCGACGACGTGGCCGAGGTGGTGAGCCGCTGGACCGGTATCCCCGTCACCCGGCTCATGGAGTCCGAGCTGCACAAGCTCGTGCACATGGAGAATGCACTTTGCTCGCGCGTCGTGGGCCAGGACGAGGCCGTCACCGCCGTGGCCAACGCCATCCGGCGCAGCCGCGCCGGGCTGTCGGACCCGAACAGGCCGATCGGTTCGTTCTTGTTCCTCGGGCCGACGGGTGTGGGGAAGACAGAGCTGGCCCGGGTGCTCGCGGGTTTCCTCTTCGATGACGACCGGGCGATGGTGCGAATAGACATGGGCGAGTACCAGGAGAAGCACACCGTGTCGCGCCTCGTGGGTGCCCCCCCGGGGTACGTCGGCTACGAGGAAGGCGGCCAGCTCACAGAAGCGGTGCGGCGCAGGCCGTACGCGGTGGTTCTGCTCGACGAGATCGAGAAGGCCCACCCCGACGTGTTCAACGTGCTGCTCCAGGTGCTCGAGGACGGGCGTCTGACCGACGGGCAGGGCAGGACCGTGAGCTTCACCAACGTCGTGCTCATAATGACCTCGAACCTGCCTGGTGACCCTCGCGACTTCTTCAAGCCGGAGTTCTTCAACCGGATCGACGAGGTCGTGCGCTTCCGTCATCTGGACAAGGACGACCTGCGGCGCATCGTGGACATCCAGCTCGAGCATCTGCGGGCGCGGCTCGCCGAACGGCGCCTCGAGCTCGAGGTGACCGATGCGGCACGCGACTGGCTGGCCTCCGCCGGTTACGATCCCGACCTCGGGGCACGACCCCTTCGACGGGTGCTCCAGCGGGGCGTGGAGGACGCCCTCGCCCTCGCTCTCCTCGAGGGGCGCTACTCCGAGGGCCACACGGTGACCGTCGACGCGCCGGCTGGTGCCACCACCCTCGAGCTGCGCTGATGCAGATGGGCAGGTGGCCCCTCTGCCCGCGTCCCCCGACGCCCCCCCTCTCGGGCTTTTACAGCTCCTGAGTACACTTGGGGCTCGGTCCGTACCATCGAATTAGGAGCGCGCGTGCCCGCAACCGTGGTCGTCGGGACCCAGTGGGGCGACGAGGGCAAGGGCAAGCTCACAGACTTGCTCGCAAAGGAGATGCAAGTGGTCGTCCGCTACCAGGGCGGCCACAACGCCGGTCACACCGTGGTCGTGGACGGCAAGACCTTCGCCTTGCAGCTGGTGCCGAGCGGGGTGCTCTACCCGCACATCACACCGGTGATCGGTAACGGCGTCGTCGTGGACCCCGGGGTCCTGCTCGAAGAGCTCCACAGCCTGGAGGCCGAGGGGATCGACACCTCCAAGACGGTGGTGAGCGGCAACGCCCACCTGATCATGCCCTACCACCAGGAGTTCGACAGGGTCACGGAGCGCTATCTGGGGAAGAACTCCCTCGGTACCACTCGCCGGGGCATCGGGCCCGCCTATGCCGACAAGGCGGCCAGGGTGGGGCTGCGGGTCCAGGACCTTCTCGACGCCAAGATCTTCCGCCAGAAGCTCGACGTGGCGCTCAAGGAGAAGAACGCGGTGCTGGCCAAGGTGTACAACCGCCTCCCCATCGACGCCGAGGCGGTGTGCGAGCGTTACCTGGGCGACTACGCCCCGCACATCGAGCCCATGGTGGGTGACGCGGTGGCCGTGGTCCACGACGCTTTGTCGCGTGGCGATCACGTGTTGCTCGAAGGTGCTCAGGCCACGTTCTTGGACCTCGATCACTGCACTAACACCTTCGTCACCTCTTCGAACCCGGTCGCCGGCGGGGCTTGCACGGGCTCCGGCATCGGTCCGCGCCAGATAGACCGGGTGATGGGGATCGCCAAGGCTTACGTGACCCGGGTGGGTGCGGGCCCCTTCCCCACCGAGTGTCACGACGAGGTGGGCGACGTGCTCGTCGAGCGCGGTCATGAGTTCGGCACCAACACAGGCAGACGCAGACGCACAGGCTGGTTCGACGCTGTGATGGCTCGCCAAGCGGTGCGGCTCAACTCGCTGTCGGAAGTTGCGCTCACGAAGCTCGACGTGCTCGACGTGTTCGACACGGTGAAGGTGTGCACCGGTTACCGGGCGGGCGGTGAGCACTTCGTCTATCCGCCTTATCACCAGTCGGTACTGCACCAGGTGGAACCGGTCTACGAGGAGCTTCCCGGTTGGCGGACCGACCTCTCCAAGGCGACGGGACTCGGGGACCTGCCCACCGCTGTGCGCGACTACGTGGGCTTCCTTGCCGAGCAGATCGGGGTGCCCATAAAGCTTGTAGGCGTGGGACCGGGACGAGAGCAGTTCGTCCGGTTCGCGGCATGATCCTCCGGTCGGCCGCGTGAAGGTGTGCGTCGTGGGCTCTGGCGGGCGTGAGCACGCGCTCGCCCTCGCCCTCGGGCGCAGCGCGGACGTGGTGGTGACCCCGGGGAATCCCGGCATGCCGGGATTCACTTCCGAGGGATGGCGGATCACCGTCACCGAGGCCCCGCCCGAGGCGGTCGATGCCGACCTGGTGGTGGTGGGCCCCGAGCAACCGCTCGTGGACGGGCTCGCCGACCGCCTGCACGCGATCGACCGGCTGGTGTTCGGCCCGGGCGCCGACGGGGCGCGCCTAGAGGGTTCGAAGGCTTTCATGAAGGACCTTCTTGCCGAGGCGCGCGTGCCCACCGCGCGCTACGGCACCTTCGACACCCTCGGAGAGGCCACGGCGTTCCTTCGCCAGCTGCCCGGCCCGTGGGTGGTGAAGACGGACGGCCTGGCTGCCGGAAAGGGGGTGCTCGTCACCGACTCGATGTCAGAGGCCGAGGCCGACCTCGCCGCGAAACTCTCCGGCTCCAGCTTCGGCGATGCCGGACGGAAGGTGGTGGTGGAGGAGGCTCTGGCGGGACCCGAGTGCTCGCTGCTGGCCCTCTGCGACGGGACGCGGGTGATGCCCCTGGCGCCCGCTCAGGACTTCAAGCGGGTGGCGGACGGGGACGAGGGCCCCAACACCGGCGGTATGGGTGCGTACTCGCCCGTGCCTGTCGTGGACGATCGCCTGGTGGATCGGGTGCTCGACGAGGCGGTGGAGCCGCTTCTCGGGGCGCTGCGCCGGCGCGGGATCGACTACCGGGGGGTGTTGTACGCGGGGCTCATCCTCACCGACGAGGGCCCGAAGGTGCTCGAGTTCAACGTCCGTTTCGGGGACCCGGAGACCCAAGTGGTGCTGCCGCGTCTGGATGAGGACCTCACGGGCATGCTGGCCGAGGCTGCAGCAGGCCACTTGCGCACCGAGCCGCGCACACGACGAGACGCATGCGTGTGCGTGGTGCTCGCTTCCGAGGGCTACCCGATCTCCTCGCGCACCGGCGACGTGATCGAGGGTCTCGAATCCGCCGACGCTCACGAAGGGGTCACGGTGCTCCACGCGGGGACGCGTCTCGACGACGAGGGCCGGACCGTCACCGCGGGAGGGCGGGTGGTCGACGTGAGCGCGCTCGGCTCGAGCATCTACGAGGCAAGGGAACGCGCGTACCTGGCGGTTCGCGACATCAGCTGGCCGGGCATGCACCACCGGACCGACATCGCCGCTGCAGCCGCTGGTGCACCACCGGCGGTCACGCGCAGAGTTGGTGGTTCACAAGCACCGCGGGCAGAGCCGACCGGGCGCAGCGACGCGTCGCCGAAAGCACAGGGACCGGCGGCTTGCGCTGCGCGCCTGTCGGACCGACCGCTCGCCTATCGGAGTATGCGCTCAGAACGAGCATGGTGGTTCTCGTGATCCCGCGGTACTCCCTACCCGAGATGGCGGCGCTCTTCACCGACGAGGCGCGCCTCGAAGGCTGGCTCGAGGTCGAGGTCCTGGCGGTCGAGGGATGGGCGGCTATCGGGGTGGTTCCCGCGAACGCCGCCGCCGCGGTGCGCGCACGCGCCCCGAAGGTGCAACCCGAGTTCGTGGCCGCTGTGGCCGAGCGCGAAAAGGTGACCGACCACGACCTCGCGGCGTTCGTAGACGTGGTCCAAGAGGCGATCGGAGAGCCGGAGGGATCCTGGGTGCACTACGGGCTCACTTCCTCCGACGTGGTGGACACCGCCACGTGCGCCACGCTCACCGAGGCGGCCGACCTTCTCCTGGCAGTCTCGGACTCGCTGGTGGCCGTGTTGAAACGCCGAGCCGCAGAGTTCATCGACGTGCCGATGGTGGGGCGCACTCACGGCATGCACGCGGAGCCCTTCACGTTCGGTGCGAAGCTCGCCTTGTGGTGCTTGCAGGCCGACAGGGATCGCCAGCGCCTGCGCGCGGCGCGCAAGGGGATCGCCGTCGGAAAGTTGTCAGGGGCTGTGGGCACCTACTCGAACGTCGATCCCAGGGTGGAGGAGTTCGTGTGCCGTGCCCTGGGGCTCAACCCGGTTCCCGCCAACCAGGTGATCGCGCGCGACCGCCACGCCGAGCTGCTCTGGGCGTGCGCGGCTTGCGGTGCCACGGTGGAGGCGATCGCCACCGAGATCCGCCATCTGGCGCGCACAGAGGTCGGGGAGGTGGAAGAACCCTTCGGCGCGGGCCAGAAGGGCTCGTCGGCGATGCCGCACAAGCGCAACCCGATCCTCTCCGAGCGCCTGTGCGGCCTGGCCCGGCTGCTTCGGGGGTATCTCGGGACGGGCCTCGAGAACGTGGCGCTGTGGCACGAGCGCGACATCTCCCACAGCTCGGTGGAGCGCGTCGTCCTGCCCGACGCGTGCCTCGTCACCTATTATATCCTCCGGCGCTGCACCTCGTTGATCGACGGGCTCGTGGTGCACAGTTCGCGCATGCGCCGGAACCTCGAGGAGGGCTCTCGGGGGTTGGTGTTCAGCCAGCCGGTCCTGCTCGCGCTCGTGGCAGGCGGGATGGAGCGCGACGTTGCATACCGTGTCGTGCAGCGTGACGCGCGGCGCGCCGTGGAGGAGGAACGGCATCTGCGTGCCGTGCTCGAGGAGGACGAAGAGGTCACAATCGACGCCGGCGTCATGGACGAGGCCTTCGACCTGACGCGCTCGCTCGCCCAGGTGCACCGGTTCCTCGAGGCGATCGAGGGGGTGGAGACCAATGCGTGAGCCGGCGAGCCAGGCGCGGCCAGCTCCCATGGGCATGGAGCTCCTTCACTCGGGCAAGGTTCGCGATCTCTACGACGCCGGGGACGGCCTGATCGTGATGGTGGCCTCCGACCGGATCTCGGCGTTCGACGTCGTGATGGCCGAGCCGATCCCCGACAAGGGAAGGGTGCTCACGGCGATGACCGTCCACTGGCTCGGTGAGCTGGCGGACCTCGCTCCGAGCCACCTGGTATCCGCCGATCCAGCCGACCTTCCTCCTTCCGCCTCCGCTCTCGGCGGCGAGGCAGGCATTGCGGCGGTCGCGGGGCGCGCGCTGCTCGTTCGTCGGGCGCAGATGCTGCCCATCGAATGCATCGTGCGCGGTTACCTGGCGGGATCGGGGTGGAAGGAGTACCGGGAGTCGGGCACCTTGCACGGCTCGGCGCTCCCAGTAGGACTGAGGCAGGCCGAGAAGCTGTCCGAGCCTCTCTTCACCCCCTCCACGAAGGCGACCGAGGGACACGACCGCAACATCACGCTCGAAGAGGCGGCGGACCTGGTGGGAAAGGAGATGGCAGACGCAGCGCGCGACCTGTGCATGGAGGCCTACCGCCGCGCGGCACTCGTCGCGGAGCGCCAGGGCCTGCTGGTGGCCGATACCAAGTTCGAGCTCGGGGTCATCGACGGCAGGCTGGCGTTATGCGACGAGGTGCTCACCCCCGACTCGTCACGCTTCTGGCCGGCCGACGAGTGGGAGCCGGGGACGAACCCACCGTCGTTCGACAAGCAGCCCCTTCGCGACTGGCTGGAAGCGACCGGTTGGGACAAGCGTCCTCCTCCGCCAAGCCTCCCGCCGGAAGTGGTGGCCGAGACCTCGGGGCGTTACGTCACCGCTTACGAGTGGATGAGCGGCCGTTCGCTCGCCGACTGGTACGGTGCGAGACGGTGAGGCGCGCGTGAGGTTCGAGGCCCTCGTGGAGGTGCGGTTGCGGGAGGGGATCTCGGACCCACAGGGGGCGACGATCGAGCGGGCCCTTCCCGCCCTCGGCTTCGACGGGGTGACCGACGTGCGGGTGGGAAAGGCGATCCGCTTCGCTCTCGAGGCTCCCGACGAGGCCGCAGCGCGAGCGATGTCCGTCGCGGTGACCGACCGCCTGCTCGCAAACCCCGTGATCGAAGAGGCCGAAGTGAGCGTCCTGTGAGCGCCCACATAGGCGTCGTCGTGTTCCCCGGGACGAACTGCGAGCACGACGTGGTGAAGGCTCTGGGCATGCTGTCGGGTCGAGACGCGCCGGCCGCCACCGTCGAGCTCGTGTGGCACGGCGAGAGGTCGCTCTCCCACCTCGATGGCGTGGTGCTCCCGGGGGGGTTCGCCCACGGCGATTACCTGCGGCCCGGGGCGATCGCCCGTTTCTCGCACGTGATGGACGCGGTTGGGCGCTTCGCCGCCGAGGGCGGTCCGGTGGTCGGGATCTGCAACGGCTTCCAAGTGCTCACCGAGGCGGGACTACTCCCGGGAGCGCTGCAGAAGAACAGTGGGTTGCGCTTCGTCTGCACGAGCGTAGGGCTGCGCGTTTGCACCATGAGGACCGTGCTTACCGGAGCGGTATCGCAGGGACAGCGCCTTCGCCTGCCGGTCAACCACTTCGAAGGCAGTTACACCTGTGACCGCACCACCCTCGATCGCCTTCGCGCCGAGGACTGCATAGTCCTGCGCTACGAGGAGAATCCCAACGGATCGCTCGACGACATAGCCGGTGTGTGCAACGCGGCAGGCAACGTGGTAGGCCTGATGCCGCATCCCGAGCGTGCCTGCGACGCGCTCACTGGCGCGCTGGACGGGGTGCCACTGCTTCGCTCGTTGCTCGAAGCGGCGGACCGTCACGCGTCGTTGCCGGCTTAGTCCACCGCGAACAGGCCGATCGGACGTATCGACCTGCTGCGCAGAGCACGGAAAGAGGACGACTTTCGCCGAGCGCCAGTGCTCCCCGTCGCTCTTCTATCCGCGTATGCGCCTATCGCCTGCTGCGACCGCCACCACGTATGACCCCGGCGCGCTGGAGTACAGCGGGATTCACACCGGCGGCACGCCACACGCTGTATGTGATCCCCTTGCGCTGGCCGTAGCCCCTGGCGACCTTCACGAAACCTCTCTCCAGGGCGACGAGGTCGTCACTGGAGCGCGCCCTGGCCAGCTCGGCTTCGAGGTCCCCTTTCTCCTTCAACAGGTGCAGGCGCGACAAGACGTCTACGGACGCGAGCTGCTCCTCGATTGCGGCAAGGCGGCGCGA
This sequence comes from Acidimicrobiales bacterium, assembly GCA_049508615.1. Taxonomy (GTDB): domain Bacteria; phylum Actinomycetota; class Acidimicrobiia; order Acidimicrobiales; family UBA8190; genus Bog-564. The sequence goes on along the minus strand of JBELAS010000001.1, from coordinate 4,167 downwards.
GATCGTGTCCGGGGTGCGGCGACGCCCGCGCCGGGGGCGGTGCTTCTCGAGGGCTTCGAGGTACCTGCGCACCGCTCTGCCCTCGGCACGACCCGCAGCCAGGGCCGCCTTGTGCTCGGGGGACATGGTCGTGCGCTTGCGCTTCTTGTTGCTCGTGGTCCGCGCAACGCCTGTCTGGCCGGTGGTCGTACGCCTGCCGGACGAGTTGGCGCTGGTGGCATCGACGCGGTTCACTTTCGTACGGGTCGTTCTCGAGCGGGGCATGGTGGCTATTCTTTCATGTCTCCGGCGCCCACATGTAATTCAACCGGGGCATGCATGTAGTTCAAATCGTGAACGGCCATATTCGTAATTCGCCCGTAACCTCTTTTGGGTCGAGAAGCACGCCGGATAGGACTGGGCCGCGCGCGGGGAGCAGCTACGCACCCCCGGAAGCGCGACCGCTTGAGAGTCGAATCCATCGGCGCCAGGCCTCCTTTCGGATCCGGGGCACCACGAGCCCGGTTCTGAAGGTACGGAGGGTTCACCTTCCGGACGTACGGCGCCTCGGCTCCGAGAGGGTACGGTGGCGGCCATGGACGGCGGCGCCTCCTCCGGGTCGTCGACGGAGACCATTCACCGCGCGCTCGGTCTCACCGACGCCGAGGCCGAACGCATCTCGGAGATCCTGGGGCGCGTTCCGAACCATCTCGAGCTCGCCATGTACGCGGTGATGTGGAGCGAGCACTGTTCGTACAAGTCGTCGCGCCTGCACCTGCGCCGCCTGCCTACAGAGGGGCCGGGGGTCCTCGTCGGTCCCGGGGAGAACGCAGGCGTGGTCGACGTGGGTGACGGGATCGCGGCCGCCATCCGCATCGAGAGCCACAACCATCCATCGGCTGTCGAGCCCTACCAGGGCGCGGCAACCGGCGTGGGGGGGATCCTGCGCGACATCTTCACCATGGGGGCACGCCCGATCGCCGTAATGGACCCGCTCTTCTTCGGTCCTCTGGACGACGCGCGCAACCGCTGGATCCTCGAAGGCGTGGTGGCGGGCATCTCTGGTTACGGCAACTCCGTGGGCGTGCCGACGGTGGGCGGGGAGCTGGTGTTCGCGCCGTGCTACGGCCACAACCCGCTCGTGAACGTGCTCTGCCTGGGGCTCATGCCCCTCGAGCGGTTGGTGCTCGGGCGCGCGAGCGGAGCGGGTAATTTGGTCTTCCTCCTCGGGGCGTCGACCGGGCGCGACGGCATCGGCGGTGTGAGCGTGCTCGCCTCTGCCGGGTTCGAAGAAGGCGAGGCCGACGCCGCGAAACGGCCGAGCGTTCAGGTGGCGGACCCCTTCGAGGAGAAGCGGCTGATCGAGGCGTGCCTCGAGCTGCTCGAGCGTGGGCTCGTCGTGGGCATACAGGACCTCGGTGGGGCCGGGCTCACCTGTGCCACCTCGGAGACGGCGTCGCGCGGCGGGATGGGGATGGACGTGGACCTGAGCCAGGTGGCGCGCCGCGAGCCGGGGATGGAGCCATACGAGGTCATGACCTCGGAGAGCCAGGAGCGCATGCTCGCCATCGTCTCTCCCGCCAACCGGGCGGCGGTCGAGGAGGTCTGTGCTCGCTGGGAGGTGCGAGCGAGCGTGATCGGCAGGGTCACCGCGCCCGCGCAAGGCGATCGAAGAGATGGAGGCACCTTCGCCGACTCGCGCGCTGCCGACGAGGCCGTCCCCCAGGGCCGCCTCCGGGTGCTCGACGCCTCGGGCACCGTCCTCGCGGACGTACCGGCCGCTTCGCTGTCGGAGGACGCGCCTTTGTACGACCGCCCGATGGCGCCGCCTGCCGGCCTCGCGGCCAGGGCAGCCGACGATCCGGGCTCCCTCGAGCCCCCGGCCGACTGCGGGGCCGATGTGCTCGAGCTGCTGATCGACCCCTCGTGGGTCTATCGCCAGTACGACCATCAGCTGTTCCTGAACACCGTGGAAGGACCCGGTGGCGACGCCGCCGTGCTGCGGCTGGCAGGCCCGGGGATACCCCCGAGCCGGCGCGCGCTCGCCCTCTCCGCGGACTCGAACCCGCGCTGGTGCGCGCTCGACCCGCGGCTCGGCACCACTCTCACGGTGGCGGAGTCGGCCCTGAACGTCGCCTGCGCCGGCGCCCGGCCGGTGGCCCTCGTGAACTGCTTGAACTTCGGGAACCCGGAGCACCCCGAGGTCATGTGGCAGCTCTCGGAGGCGATCGACGGCATGGCAGAGGCTTGCCGGGCGCTTCGGATCCCGGTGATCGGGGGCAACGTGAGCTTCTACAACGAGAGCGGGGGACAGGACATCGATCCCACCCCGGTAGTAGCCACCCTCGGCGTGATCGAGCGTCTCGATCGCAAGCCACCTCGAGCCGCCTTCGAAGAAGGAGCTTCGGTCGTCCTGCTCGGCGCGCCCTCGGCGGAGCTGGGAGGGTCGCGCTGGGCGGCGGAGCTGCGCTCGCATCGCGGAGGGAAGCTCCCCGGCATCGACCTGCGCGCGCACAGCACGCTCCTCGCACTGGTGGCAGACCTGGTTCGCAGCGACGGGCTCGTGGTCGGGGTCCACGACGTCTCGGGTGGAGGGCTCGGGGTCGCGTTGGCCGAGTGCGCGCTGTCGAGTGGTGTGGGCTGCGAGCTGGAGGGGTTAGCCGGGCACGGCGAATTGTTCAGCGAGTCACCTGGGCGGGTCGTGATCTGCAGCGTGCGGCCCGACGAGGTGTGCACGCGCGCCGAGAAAGCCGGGTTGCCCGCGCGGGTGATTGGCACCGCAGGCGGCGGACGCGTAGTGGTCGGCGGGCTCTTGGACCTCTCGGTGGCCGAGGTCACGGAGTCCTGGCGCACGGCGTTGCCGGCCGCGCTCGGTGAGCCTGCCTAGAAGCGTCGCGACCAGCAGACCGGGCACCGCGACCTGTCACCGGAAGCACACAGGCCGGCGACTCTTGTTGCACGCCCTCGTCGGTGCCCACTTCGCTCACCGCTCACGCACGTGCTCCCACCGTTCACGCATGTGCTCCCACCGTTCATGCATGTGCTCCCACCGCTCACGCATGTGCTCCCACCGCTCACGCATGTGCGCTCACCCCTTACGCATGTCCTTGTGGGCGGCGGGCGGCGAGTGCCTCCAATGTGTCGTCCGGCACGACGAGATCCCCTGTACCGGTACCCACCTGGAGGTCCGGCTTGAAGCTCCCGTGGTAGTCGGAACCTCCCGTGGCCACCAGGCCGGTGCGCGCAGCGATGGCGCAAAGTTCGTCTCGTTCCTCGACGCTATAGCGACCGTAGAGGGCCTCGAGCCCACCGAGGCCGGACTCGGCCAGATCGGCAACGAGGTGCTCGAGAGGAAGGGGTTCGAGCCCCAGGCTAAGCGGGTGAGCCAGGACGGCGACCCCGCCCGAGGTTCTGGCGAGCCGCGCGACATGAGCAGCGGTGATCCGGGCCTTGGGCACGTAGGCGGGACGCCCGTCTGCGAGCCAACGCTCGAAGGCGTCGTCGATGTCGGTGGCCGCCCCTGCGCGAACGAGAGCCCTGGCGAAGTGTGGGCGGCCCAGACCCTCCTCGCCGCCGGCCTCGGCCACTACGGCGTCGTAGTCGATCGCCACTCCCAGCTCGGCCAGTCGAGCCGCGAGCCTGTGGTTTCGCTCGACGCGGTCGCCTTGTAAGGCGGTGAGCTCATTACCGATCGGGCTCTGGGTGTCCTCGACGAAGTAGACGAGGACGTGCACGGAGCCTCTGATCGGACCGCTTCCGGGCGGGGAAGGCGGCTTGGTGCACGAGACCTCGCACCCCGGTACCAGCTCTACCCCCACCCGCCTGGCCGCCTCGGTCGCCGGGCGGAGCCCGGCCAAGCTGTCGTGGTCCGTCAACGCCACCGCCGAGCATCCGGTCGCGGCGGCGATCTCGCAGATCCGCTCGGGTGGCTCGGAGCCGTCGGAAACCGTCGAATGCGTGTGGAGGTCGATCACAGGCCCCGGAGGCTACCGGCGGACGTTGATGGGCGCGGGGTCCCGGCCGGGTAGGCTCGTCGCGCGGCGAGAGGGATGCGCTCTTCGGAGATCGAGCGCAGCGAGGGCAGCGATCATGAGTTCCCTGTGAGGGAGTCCTGCGGCGTCTTCGGCGTCTATGCCCCCGGCAGGGGGGTGGCTCAACTCACCTTCGATGGGCTCTACGCGCTCCAGC